>NZ_SOHB01000058.1:0-105518 GCF_004403055.1 Cryobacterium sp. TMT1-19 | reverse complement strand
GAGCCCCGCCGCGAGAGCATGCAGCTCCGCGACCGCCCGAGCCGCCGCGGACAGGCCGTGCGCGGCATCCGCTTCGGGGTGTTCCAGGAGGTTGGTCACGGGATAATTCTACCCTGACTAGAACCTGAAGTCGAGAGTAGCTCACAAATATTGAATACTAGTTTCGTAGATATAAACGAATGAATCAGCGCCTTTCCACCGCCCGCGTGGCGACGGGGCGGCCATCTCAGGCCCTACGCACGCTCCAGTTCGTGGGCCAGCGCCTCAAGTTCGGCCCCTCCCGCCATCAGCGCGGTCATCTCTTCGATCGTGATCTCACTCTTGGCGAAATCGCCCATACTGGTGCCGCGCTGCAGCAGCAGGAAACGGTCGCCGACCGGATAGGCGTGGTGCGGATTGTGCGTGATGAAGACGACGCCGAGCCCGCGGTCCCTGGCCCGGGCGATGTACGAAAGCACCACCCCGGCCTGCTTGACCCCCAGGGCCGACGTGGGCTCGTCGAGAATGACGACCTTCGCCCCGAAATGCACGGCGCGTGCGATGGCGACGGATTGCCGTTCCCCGCCGGAAAGCGTTCCGATCGGCTGGTCCACGTCGCGCAGGTTGATGCCCATCCGGGCGAGCTCGTGATTGGTCGTGGCCCGCATGCCGGTGACATCGAGGCGCCGCAGCGGGCCTCGGCCTCGGGTGAGCTCGGAACCAAGGAAGAAGTTGCGCCACACCGGCATCAACGGCACCACGGCCAGGTCCTGGTAGACGGTGGCGATGCCGAGGGAGAGCGCCTCCCGCGGATGCGCGAATCGGCGCTCCACCCCGAAGACGCGCAGGGTGCCCTCCGAGTGCTGGTGGGCACCGGAGAGGATCTTGATGAACGTTGACTTGCCCGCGCCATTGTCGCCCAGCACGCAGAGCACTTCCCCGGCGCCGACGGATGCCGACACGCCCGCCAACGCCCGCACCGAACCGTAGGACTTCCCGATGTTGCGCACCTCGAGGATCGGCTCCGGACGGATCGGGGCCGGCGTCATGCGCGCACCCCGGACTGGCGGCGAACGAGCAGGTTGACCAGCACGGCGAGCAGCAGCATCCCGCCGAGAAATGCCTTGAGCCAATTGTTGTCCCACTGGGCGAACACGATGCCCTGCAGGGTCATCCCGTAGATCAGGGCTCCAAGGGCCGCGCCGATCGCCGATCCGTAACCGCCGGTGAGCAGGCATCCGCCCACGACGGCACAGATGATGTAGATGAATTCCTGGCCGACCCCGGTCGTGGCCTGCACGGTCGACACGTCGAAGAGCTGAAGCATGCCGACGAGCCAGCCGGCACCGGCCGTGGTCATGAACAGCCCGAGCTTGACCTTGAACACGGGAACGCCGACCTGCCGGGAGCTCGTGACTTGGCCGCCGACGGCGAAGATCCAGTTGCCGGGCCGGGTGCGCAACAGCACCCAGGTGGCCAGCGCGGTGAGCGCGATCCACCAGACGATCGAGATCTTGACGTCCATGCCCAGGAACGGGAACGAGGAGCCGAAGAAGACCTTGACCTGGTCGAACCCGAGCACCGCCCCCATCCCCTGAATGGCGACGCTGCCCGTGAAGAGTTTCGTCAACGCCAGGTTGCAGCCCTGCAGGATGAAGAAGGCCGCGAGGGTCACGATGAAGCTCGGCAGGCCGGTCTTCATGACGACCCAGGCGTTGCCGGCGCCGATCAAGAGCGCCACCGCGAGGGCCAGCACGAGGGCGAGCCAGATGTTCAGCTCCCACTGAGTGGTGACCACGCCGACGATGAGCCCCGTGGTGCCCGTCATCGCGCCCGCCGAGAGGTCGAACTCCCCGCCGATCATGAGCAGGGCGACGGCCACGGCCATGATGCCGAACAGGGAGGCCGAGTAGAGCCAGGTGGAGATGCCCGCGGGGGTCAGGAACGCCTGCGTGTAGAGCGAGAAGAAGAGGAAGATCGCCAGGGCCGCCACGAGCGCGCCGACCTCGGGCCTGCGCAGCAGGGTATGCAGCGGATGCGCCCTCGTCGGCCGTTCATCGATCCCCGCGCCCACAGCGACGGTCATCTCGTGCCGTTCTCCGCGAACTTCGCGACCTGGGCCGCGTTGTCCTTCGTCACGAAGCCCGGGCCTGAATAGACCGGCAGCCCGCCGCCGACGACGTCGCCGTTGCGCTTCTGCAGGGTGAGGAAGGTCACGGGCAGGTAGCCCTGGGAGTAAGGCTGCTGGTCGACCGCGAACAGCATCTTGCCGCCCTGGATGAGCCGGGTCACGTCGGCGGACACGTCGAACGTGGCCAGCGTGGCTGGGCTTTTCGCCTCGTCGATAGCCTGGCTCGCGGCCACGGCGACCCCGGTCTGCAGGGTGAGGACGGCGTCGATGGACGGGTCGGCCAGGAGTTTGCTCTTGATGGTGTTCTGGGCATCCGCGAGGTTGGCGACGTCGACCTGCACGTTGCTGACGTCCGCGCCGACCGTGTCGGCGGCACCCGTGCAGCGTTCTTCGAGCCCCGAGTTGCCGGCCTCGTGGATGATGCAGATCACGTTGGTCACGTTGGCGGCGGCCAGCTGTTCGCCGGCTCCCTGGCCCGCGATGAACTCGCTCTGGCCGACGTGGGTCTGGGCGCCGAATTCGACGGACTTCTCCAGGCCCGAGTTGATGGTGATCACTGGGATGCCGGCGGCAACGGCTTTCTCGACGGCGCTCTTCACGCCGTCGGGGTTCGCCATCGAGATGATGAGCCCGTCGGGCTGGGCCGCGATGGCCGCTTCGATCAGCTGGCTCTGCTTGACCGGGTCGCCGTCGCCCTGATACGTGACCGTGGCTCCGAGGTCGGTGCCTGCCTGCTCGGCGCCGCTCTTGACGACGTCCCAGAAGGAATCGCCCGCGGTGCCGTGGGTCACCACGGCGATGGTGACCGGCTCCCCTGCCGCTCCCCCGTCGGCATCCGTTTCCGTGGCGGTGCACCCCGTCAGCGCCAGCGACGCGACACCGAAAACGGCCAGCAGGCTGATCTTGAGCTTCATGTCTGAACTGTTCCCGACTGTCGTGCGGCGGCCTGAAACAGCGAGGGTTCGCCGGTGACCTGATGCATATCGAACTTACTGGACTGGGGGCCCGCTCGATTCAGATCGATTCGAACCAGTGGCATGAGTGACTCCTTCGTGACGATTCGTTCGGCGCACAGCCACGTGTGCCAGACACAAAAAAGCCCCCGGAACCGTGTGGTTCCGGGGGCTGATGGTTGCGGGGGCAGGATTTGAACCTACGACCTCTGGGTTATGAGCCCAGCGAGCTACCGAACTGCTCCACCCCGCGTTGCAAGAACAAACTTACCACAGCCTCGGGTTGTGAAACGCATGGTCAGACCTCAGAGGTGGTGGCCACGCTCTGGGTACTCCTGAAACCGCTTTCGATAGAGAGAGATTCACCCGTGACCGTTCTCACAGAAGTCCTGTCCGACACCGCCGCTTATGCCGAAGGCTTCGGCGACAAGTCCGGAAACTGATTCCGGACTTCCTGGGCGACCGCGCGCGACGCTGTGCCGGGGATGTCGACGTTCGTCGAATTGCTCTCCCCACACCCTTCCATTGACGGTGGATCTGGGGTTCTATCAGCAGTGCCTGCACCTTCCCCCAGTACCCAACGAGGTATTCCGCATGCGCCGCAACCCGACTGCTGCCCGGCTTCTCGCCGTCATGTTCACTGTGATCATCGCTGGTGCGCTCTTGCTCACCGACTACACCGGTGCATCCGCCCCGGCCGACGCTCACTCAAAGATGAATGTCGAGACGGCTCTGGCTCCGGCCGCCCTCTCGTCCACTCCGCTGCCGCGCACAGGGTGGACCGTGACCGCGAGTGACCAGGAAACCACCGGTGAGAACGGCGCAGCCGCCAACGTGCTCGACGGCAACGCCTCGACCTACTGGCACAGTAAGTGGAGCGGAACCGCGGTGCCGCTGCCCCATTCGATCACCATCGACATGCACAAAACCGACACCGTCGCAGCCCTGAAGTACCTGCCGCGCACAAGCAGTTCGAATGGACGAATCGGCCGTTTCGAGATCCATGCCAGCCCGGATGGCACGAACTGGGGTGCCGCCGTCGCAACAGGAACCTGGGCCGACAACGCGTTGGAGAAGACGACGGGATTCACCCCTGTGGCGACACGTTTCATCCGGCTGACCGCGATCACGGAGGCAGGTAACCGCGGCCCCTGGACCAGCGCCGCCGAACTCCATCTGATCGCAGAAACAGGCACCACCCAGCCGCCCCCATCCGCGCCAGCGCCGGCGGCGCTCACCCGGACCGGCTGGATAGTGACGGCGAGCGACCAGGAGACAACCCGCGAAAGCGGCGGCGCCGCGAACGTGCTCGACGGCAACCTCACCACGATCTGGCACTCCCAGTACTCCCCCACGTTGATCCCGTTGCCGCACAGCATTGTTCTCGACATGCGGGCGATCAACGAGGTCTCCGGCTTCACCTACACCCCGAGGTCCGGCACGTCCCGGAACGGCACCATCGGCCAATACGCCATCGCCGTGAGCTCCGACGGAACGAGCTGGAGTGCACCGGTCGCCAGCGGAACCTGGGCTGACAACAGCCAGGCGAAGACCCTCACGTTCCCGGCTGTTCAGGCGCGATACGTTCGCCTGACCGCGACGACCGAGGCCGGCAATCGCGGACAGTGGACCACGGCGGCGGAGCTGAACGTGATTGGTCGCTCCCTCTCAGCGCCGCCGCCCGCTTCGACCCCCACGGGGTCGACAGGAAGCTGGGGTGCGACGATCGGTTTCCCGCTGGTTCCCGCGGCGGCAGCCCTCTTGCCCGGCAACAAAGTGCTCACCTGGTCCTCGTACTCCAACACGACCTTCGGCGGGGCCAACGGCAAGACCCAGACCGCCATCCTCGATCTGAACACCGGCGTGGTCACCCCGCTTACTGTCGCTAATACGGGGCACGACATGTTCTGCCCCGGGGTGTCCATCCTCCCGGACGGCAGGATCCTGATCAGCGGGGGGAGCAACGCCGCCTCGTCGACGATCTACGACCCGGCGAACAACACGTGGTCAGCCGCCACACCCATGAACATCCCGCGCGCCTATCAGTCGAACGTCACGCTCTCCAATGGGGAGGTGTTCCTTCTCGGCGGTTCCTGGGCGGGCGGCCAGGGCGGTAAGAACGGTGAAATCTGGTCGACTAGCGCCGGGTGGCGCGGGCTGGCCAACGCGCCTGTCGCACCGATCTTGACGAACGACCCGCAAGGGGTGTTCCGATCCGACAACCACGCGTGGCTGTTCGCGGTGGCCGACGGGAAGGTGTTCCATGCCGGCCCGAGCCGTCGGATGAACATGTACACGACCAGCAGCACCAGCGCTGTTCAGGATCTTGGTCTCCGGGCCGACAGTGGCGACGCGATGAACGGAAATGCGGTCATGTACGACGTCGGCAAGATACTCACCCTCGGTGGCTCGCCCGCGTACCAGGACAGTGACGCGACCGCGCGGGCCTATGCAATCGACATCAACAATGGTGTCAAGGTGACGCGAACCGGCGACATGGCGGCGCGACGGGCTTTCTTGAACTCCGTCGTGCTGCCCGACGGACAGGTTCTGGCATTGGGCGGTCAGGCGTACGCGAAGCCGTTCTCGGACGCAACGGCCGCCATGGCGCCTGAGGTTTGGAACCCGGCGACAGGCAAGTTCACCGCGCTCGCGCCGATGACTGCGCCGCGCACATATCACAGCGTGGGGCTACTGCTGCCTGATGCCCGGGTCTTCGTCGGCGGTGGCGGCCTCTGCGGCACCTGCACGACCAACCACCCGGACGGGCAGATATTCACCCCGCCCTACCTGCTCAACGCCGACGGCACCGCCCGCCCTCGTCCATCGATCACCACGGCGCCTACCGCTGCAGTGCGGGGTTCCACCATCCAGGTAACGACGTCCGGGCCCACACCAGCGTTCTCCCTCATCCGCATGAGCACAGTCACCCACTCGATCAACACTGACCAGCGTCGCATCCCACTCACGCCCACCGGCGTAACCGGCAATACCGCATCCCTGACGATTCCGTCCGATCCGGGAGTCGTGGTCCCCGGGCATTATCTCCTGTTCGCCATGGACGCTAACGGGGTGCCGAGCGTCGCCCAGACGATCCGGATCGGGTAGTCGAACTACGGCCCTGATGAATGTGGAGTAAGGGTGATGGCCTCCCCGACACTTTCTCTGAAAAGTCCGGACATTTACTGGCCCCTCTGAGTTAAAGCAGAAGGACCGGTGCAGCATTTCTGCTGAGCCGGCCCTTCTGTGTATGTGATGAAAATCACGGTGGCATTGCCTGAAACGCCCTTGGTTGCGGGGGCAGGATTTGAACCTACGACCTCTGGGTTATGAGCCCAGCGAGCTACCGAACTGCTCCACCCCGCGCTACGCGTTCCAATTTACCACAGCCTCCGGGGCGGTCCGACCACACGGGCTGCGGAATCGGCCGGCCCTGCCCGCGGAACGCGGATGCCGCGCCGTTCCGCGGGAGGCGTGCCCCCGGCGAAACGGCGCAGCACCCGCGCAGCGGATGAAGCGGCGAACGACTTGCTACTGGTCGAGCAGCACCAGCATCTCGGCGATCGCGTCGTTCAGTCTCTTGTCGGCTACCCCGTAGGCGGTGAAGTCACCGGTCGTCAGGGCCGCCTGCTTCTCGGTGACGGCCAGCTTGGCCACGGCGAGGAGCGACTTCAGCTGAGCATCCGTCGCGGGGTCACCGGTCGAGGTCGACGGGGTGGTTTCGCCTTCGGCAGGGGCCTCGCCCTCCACGGGCGTCACGGACGGCGGCACATCGGTGTCTCCGGCGCTGGCGCCGGAGTCGCCGCCGAAGAGCACGTCAAGCGCCTTGTCCAGCGTGTCCTCGAACGCGATCTGGTCTCCGAAGGCAACGAGCACCTTCTGCAGCAGCGGGTAGCTGGTCTCACCCGTGGACTGCACGTAGACCGGCTGCACGTAAAGCAGGCCGCCACCCACAGGCACGGTGAGCAGGTTACCGTTGAGCACCTTCGACTGGCCCTGCTTGAGCAGGTTCAACTGGGTGGACACGGTCGGGTCGGCGTTGAACTTCGCCTGCACCTGGCCGGGGCCGGGCACGGTCACGTCCTTCGGCAGGTTAAGCAGGCGGAGCTTGCCGTAGCCTTCAGCCCGCTTCCCGTCGGTCGATCCGGCATCCGCGTCTACCGCGAGGTAGCCGGTCAGAACGTTTCGGCTCGTCGCGCCGCTCGCGTCCGGGATGAACGTGGTGTACAGCGAGAAGGCCGGCTTCTCCTGGCCCGGAACCTGCATGGTCAGGTAGTAGGGCGGCTGTAGGGTCGTGTTCGTCGACGGCGACACCGGGTCGTTCGGCGTCGTCCAGGCGTCGTCGACCGAGTAGAAGGAACCAGGGTCGGTGACGTGGTACTTGCCCAGAACCCGGCGCTGCACCTTGAACATGTCCGCCGGGTAGCGAACGTGGCTCATCAGGTCGCCGCTCATCTCGGACATCGGCTTGACGGTCGTCGGGAAGATCTTCTGCCAGGTCTTGAGCAACGGATCCTCGTCGTCCCAGGCGTAGAGGGTGACCTTGCCGTCGTAGGCGTCGACCGTGGCCTTGACCGAGTTTCGCATGTAGTTGATGTTGTCGAGCGCGAATGGCTGCGGGGGCGTTTCCGTGTCAGCGATCGCGTCGCTCAGGCCCACGGAGGTGGAGTACGGGTAGTCGGCCGAGGTGGTGTAGCCGTCGACGATCCACTTGACCTTGCCGTCGACGATCGACGGGTAGGCGTCGGAGTCGAGGGTGAGGTACGGAGCCACCTTCTGCACCCGGGTGACCGGGTCGCGGTCGTAGAGGATCTGAGACTTCTCGTTCACGGCGTTGGCCAGGAAGATCTGCTCCGACTGGAACTTGAGCGCGTAGATCAACTTGCTGAATGCGCTGTCGAGCTTCGGCCCGCCGTCGCCGTCGAAGGTCGTATAGGTCTGCTGCGCGCCATCCGTTCCCGACGGGTAGTCGAGCTCGACCGGCTTGCTGTCCTTGGGCGCACCCACGATGGAATACGGCGCCGATGTCTCGCCGAAGTAAATCCGCGGCTCATAGTCGGGCAATGACCCGGTGGTCGGGATGCCGGACTCGAGGAACACGGGCTGGCCGTCGGCCGAGCGCTGGTTGCCGTAGGCCGCCACGACGCCGTAGCCGTGCGTGTAGACCACGGTCGAGTTAACCCAGGTGTTGCCGGCGTTCAAGCCGGCCAGGTTGAGGTCGCGCACGGTGACCACTGTGTCCTGGGACTTGCCGTCAATCGTGTACCGGTCGACGTCGAGGTTCTTCGGGAACTGGTAATACTGCTTGAACTGCTCGAGCTGGGAGAACGCGTCGCTGACCAGAGCAGGGTCGAGAATGCGGATGTTAGCGGTAGTCTCAGCGTCGGCGCGCAGGGCGCCGGGCTCAGCCGTCGTGCTCGCGTTGTACGGAATCTCTTCCACATCCGCCAGGTCGTAGGCGTCGCGGGTGAGGTCGATGTTGCGTTGAATATAGGGTTCTTCGAGCGTCTTGGCGCTCGGCACCACCTGGAAGCGCTGCACGACCCACGGGTACAGCGAGCCGAGCAGGAGGCTGCTCACGATCAACAGCGCGGTGCCGACAATGGGCAGGCGCCAGCGGCCGATGAAGGCCGTGAGGAGAAACAGGATAGAGACGACGGCGGCGATTCCGGCCAGGATGGCGCGGCCCGGAATCGTGGCGTTCACGTCGGTGTAGCCGGCGCCGGTAATGATGTCGTTGGTGTTGGTCAGCGTGGAGTACTGGTCGAGCCAGATGCTCACGGCCTGCAGCATCAGGTAGAGGGCTGCCGTGATGGCAATCTGGATGCGGGCGGCCTTGGAAACGATGACCTCGCGCCCGCTCACCCTGATCGAGCCATACAGGTAGCTCGTAGCCGCGGCGACGAGGGCCGAGATGAGCACCACGGCCGACGCGAAGCCGAGCACGGAGTGGAGGAAGGGGAGATCGAACAGGTAGAACGAGATGTCCAGTTTGAACTGGGGGTCAACTCGGCCGGTGTCCGTGCGGTTCAGCCACATCAGAACGACCTGCCAGCGGGTGGCCGCGGCAACGCCGGCGAAC
The DNA here is from genome assembly GCF_004403055.1 of Cryobacterium sp. TMT1-19. Lineage (NCBI taxonomy): Bacteria > Bacillati > Actinomycetota > Actinomycetes > Micrococcales > Microbacteriaceae > Cryobacterium > Cryobacterium sp. TMT1-19. The sequence continues at coordinate 96,373 of NZ_SOHB01000058.1, read as the reverse complement.
AGACCCAGCAGAGCCGGGATGCCGTACATGGCGAGGCGGCGCAGCGGCTCGATGACCTGCTGGTAGCGGTCGAGCTGCGAGTTGAGCTTCGCATAGACCGGCCGCAAGCGGTAAGCGATCTGGATGCTCGCCCAGACGGGGACCGCCATCGCTACGAACCCGATCAGAAACAGCACGGCACCGGCGAACCACTGCGTGGTCAGCACGGTGAGGAAACCCAGCTGGTCGAACCAGAGAACGTCGGCATAGAGCCCGGCGAAAACGAAGAAGATGATCACCAGCCCCGCGATAATCGCTGCCGTAATGGCAAGGGGAGCACGGCTGCGCTGTGGCGCGGGAGCACTACGGGCTTGTTGTGACGTCACGAATTGGCCTCTTGATCTCGAAATCGGCGGTCAACGTTCATTCTAGACAGCCGCCCCGAACGAAAGCCGCACTTTCGCTGGGCAGCGACCCGGGGTTAGCCGAGTGCGCACTGCTCCAGTGCGTCGGTGTCCGAACCGGTGCGGATGGCGTCCAGCGCGGCCAGCGCGTCGTCGAGGGTGTCAACGGAGAAGACCGTCATCCCGTCGGGCACGTGCCCGGTGACCTCGTCGCAGTTGTCGGCGGGCGCGAGAAACCAATCGGCGCCGCTCTGGTCGGCACCGATCAGCTTCTGTCGGATACCGCCGATCTGACCCACCTCGCCGGCCTGGTTTATCGTGCCGGTACCGGCGACATCCGCACCGCCCTGAATAAAGCCGGAGGTGAGCGTGTCGATGATGCCGAGGGCGAACATCATGCCCGCGCTCGGCCCGCCGACCGAGTCGAGCTCGATCGTGACGTCGAAGGGGAAGTCGTAGTCGCTCGTCACATTGATGCCCACCACGACGGCGTCGCCCGATTCAACCGGGGTGACCTGCACCGTCTCGCTGGCGCCGTCCCGGAAGATTCCGATGGAGGCGGCGTCGTCGACACCGTTTCGCGTCAGCGCGTCCCGCAGGGCCGTGATGTCAGCGACCTCTTCACCGTTCACCGAGACCACCTCGTCGCCGGCTTCGATGGCTCCCTCGGCGGGCGAGTCGCCCGGCAGGGAGACGACCGAGAGGATCGTCGGGTAGTCATAGTCGAGGCTGGTCAGAGCGGCGGCGATCGCATCCTGCTGCGAATTCACCATCTGCGCCTGGGTCTGCTCCTCGCGCTGCTTCGTGCTCACGTCGGGCGGGAACGCCGACTCGATCGGGATCACGGCCTGGTTCGGGTCGAGCCAGCCGGCGGCGACCGTCAGCCAGCTCGGCCGGTTGTCGGGGTTGCCCACCAGTGACACGGTCAGCAGGTCGAGGCTGCCCTCGGTCGGGTAAACGGGTTCGCCGGAGATGGAGATGAGCGGCACCTGCTTGCCGTCCTGTTCGGCCGTGCCGATGGTGTTGTAGACCGGTCCTGGCTTCTCGATCACATACGGTGACGGCGTCACGGCGAGGATGAGGCCGATGACCATCGCGATCCCGAGCACCACCCAGCCTGCCCCGACGGCGCGCGCGGATCGGTCGGGCGGCTGTACTGGGTGATCGGTGAAGAGGGCCACCGGTCTCCTTCCAGGGATTGTGCTGGCTGTTCGCGGCAGGCGGACACCGGTTTACCAGCGTAGGTCATTTCCCAGTCCGCGCCGGGGATCTCCGGCTAGCGTAGGAGGACGCGACTGAGAGGTGCCTGAAGTGGCCGACGACGACTCCCGACCCGACGAGGGTCACAATCCCGAAGATGAGTTTCGGGACATGCTGCGCGACATCCTGAGTGGGAAGTCGTCCATCGACCCGAGCCAGCTGGCCGGCGCGGCGGGGCTTCCCAGCGACCCGGCGAGCATATCCGCGCTGATGAATCAGTTGCAGGGTGCTCTGCGCGGCGGCGGCGACGGATCCATCAATTGGGATGCCGCCCTCAACCAGGGCCAGGAGCGCGCGGCTCAGAGTCAGCTCGACGTGACCTCGGCCGAACGCGCCGCCCTCGACCAGGCATTCCACATCGCCTCCCTCTGGCTGGACGAGGTGATCTCGGTCGCCGAGCTCACCACCCCTCCGCGCCTGATGACCCGTAAGGAATGGGTCTCCGCGACCATGCCGCTCTGGACCCAGCTCGCCGAGCCCGTCGCGACCAGCATCTCCGACTCCCTGACCCGGGTGCTCACCGATCAGGCCCCGGAAGAGCTCAAGGGCATGATGGCCGGTGCCGGCCAGGTGATGCGCAGCATCGGCGGCACCCTGTTCGCCATGCAGCTCGGCCAGGTCGTGGGTCAGCTGTCCAGCGAAGTCGTCTCCGGTGGAGACGTCGGAATCCCTCTGCTCAGCGACCAGCAGGCCGCTTTGCTCCCCCAGAACGTGGCCGCGTTCGGGGAAGGCCTCGACGTTCCCGCCGACCAGGTGCAGATCTACCTCGCGGTGCGCGAAATCGCCCACGCGCGCCTCTTCCGCCACTCCCGCTGGCTGCGCCTGCACCTGATCAGCTCGATCACCGACTTCGCCCGCGGCATCCACATCGACTCAAGCCGCCTCGAGCAGCTGGCCGACGGCTTCGACCCGGCCAACCCGGAAGAACTGCGCGCCGCCATGGTCAACGGCTCGCTGATCCCGCCGAAGAGCGAGGCCCAGCTGGCCGCGCTCTCCCGGCTCGAAACGATGCTCGCCCTGATCGAGGGCTGGGTCGATGTCGTCACCCTCGAGGCCACGAGCCGGCTGCCCCGCGCGGACGCGATCGCCGAGACGGTGAAGCGGCGCCGGGCATCCGGTGGGCCCGCCGAGTCGGCGTTCGCCACCCTGGTCGGGCTCGAGCTGCGCCCCCGGCGCCTGCGCGAGGCCGCCGCCCTGTGGCAGGCCGTGACGGATGCCGTGGGCAACGAGAAGCGCGACGAGCTGTGGGCCCACCCGGACCTTCTGCCCTCGTCAGCGGACCTCGACGACCCACAGGCCCTCGTGGCCCGCCTGACCAGCTCGGCAGCCGGGGTTGAGCCGGTCCTCGACGAGGTGGACCAGGCCCTGGAAGACCTGTTGCGCGACGACGACACCGAGCGGCCGCACGAGGCGTAGCCCGGCTGGCGCGGGCTAGATCAGGCCCTTCGTGTGCCAGATCGTCTTCGTTTCGGTAAACGCCAGGACGCGCGCCAGGGAGGGACTCGCGGCATCCGGACCGTTCTCGGGCTGCAGCACCCGGGTGAGGGTCTCGGCCGCGTCGATCTCGAGGTGGATCCAGTCGAGATCGCCGGCGCCAACCAGGTCGAGGGCGTTGACGTCGGCGTGGCTGGCCAGCCACGGCGCCATCTCGGCGGGAGACCCGGTGAGGATGTTGACTACGCCGCCGGGCACGTCACTAGTGGCGAGCACCTCGCCCAGGCTGATCGCCGAGAGCGGCATGGCCTCGTTCGCGACGACGACCACGGTGTTGCCTGAGACCAGCGCCGGGGCGACCGCGCTGACGAGACCGAGGAGGGAACCCCCGGTCTGCGGCGCGATGATGGCGACGACGCCCGTGGGCTCCGGCACCGAGAGGTTGAAGTAGGGTCCCGAAACCGGGTTGGCGTTGCCGGCCACCTGCAGGTACTTGTCGGCCCAGCCGGCGTACCAGACCCAGCGGTCGATGGCCTCGTCGACCTGGGCGGATGCTGCCGCGGTGCTCACGCCTTCCGACTGCACGATTTCGGCGACGAACTGGGCCCGGCGCCCCTCGAGCAACTCCGCGATGCGGTAAAGCACCTGGCCGCGGTTGTAGGCCGTGGCGCCGGCCCAGCCGCCGAGGGCCGAGCGGGCGGCGACGACGGCGTCCCGGGCATCCTTGCGGCTGGCCTTCGCGGCGTTGGCGAGGAATTCCCCGTCGTGGGAACGGATCTCGTAGACCCGGCCCGACTCACTGCGCGGGAACTTGCCGCCGAGGTAGAGCTTGTAGGTCTTGGGAACGGCGAGGCGGGTCACTTGGCTGCCTTCTTTCGGGAAACGGGGGTCTTCTCCGCGGCCGGCGAAGCAACGGCCGGTGCGATGGATGCCGCGGGCGCGGCCGTCACGGTGCGCGCGGCCGCGCGACCGGCGGCGGGCTTGAGGTATGCGGCAAGCCCGTGGCGGCCGCCCTCGCGCCCGTAGCCGGACTCCTTGTAGCCGCCGAATGGGCTGGCCGGGTCGAAGCGGTTGAACGTGTTCGCCCAGATCACGCCGGCACGCAACTTGTCGGCGACGGCCAGCATCCGGCTGCCCTTCTCGGTCCAGATTCCGGCGGACAGTCCGTACGGCGTGTTGTTCGCCTTGGCGATGGCCTCGCCCGGGGTGCGGAAAGTCAGCACGGAGAGCACCGGGCCGAATACCTCGTCACGGGCGATGCGGTGGCTGGTGGAGACGTTGGTGAAGATGGTCGGCCTGAACCAGAAGCCGGCCTCGGGCAGCACGCAGTCCGGGCTCCAGCGCTCGGCGCCTTCCTGCTCGCCGATGTCGGTGAGCTCCCGGATGCGCGCCAGCTGCTCGGCGCTGTTGATGGCGCCGATGTCGGTGTTCTTGTCCATCGGGTCGCCGAGGCGCAGCGTAGACAGGCGCGCCTTGAGGCGGTCGATGACATCGTCGTGGATCGACTCCTGCACGAGCAGGCGGCTGCCCGCGCAGCAGACGTGGCCCTGGTTGAAGAAGATGCCGTTGACGATGCCCTCGATCGCCTGGTCAATGGGCGCGTCGTCGAAGACGATGTTCGCGGCCTTGCCGCCGAGCTCGAGGATGACCTTCTTGTCGGTTCCGGCGACCGAGCGGGCGATGGCCCGGCCGGCGCCGGTGGAGCCGGTGAACGCGACGAGGTTGACGCCGGGGTGCCCGACGAGGGCCTTGCCGGTGTCGCGGCCGCCCGTGACGATGTTGACAACGCCGGCGGGCAGGTCGGCCTGCTGCAGGATCTCGGCGAACAGCAGCGCGGTCAGGGAGGTGGTCTCAGCCGGCTTGAGCACGACCGTGTTGCCGGCGGCGAGGGCCGGGGCGATCTTCCAAGCCAGCATCAGCAGGGGGAAGTTCCACGGGATCACCTGGGCGGCGACGCCCCGCGCGGACGGCGTGGGGCCGACCCCGGCGTGGTCGAGCTTGTCGGCCCAGCCGGCGTAGTAGAAAAACCAGGCGGCAACCAGAGGCACGTCGACGTCGCGGCTCTCCTTGATCGGCTTGCCGTTGTCGAGGGTCTCGGCGACGGCAAGCTCACGGGCCCGCTCCTGCACAAGGCGGGCGATGCGGAACAGGTACTTGCCGCGATCGCTGCCGGAGAGCTTCGACCAGGTCTTGTCGTAGGCGCGACGGGCGGCGGCCACCGCCGCGTCGACATCCGCCGCGTCGGCGTGGGCGATCATTGCGATCTGCTTCTCGGTGGCCGGGTTGATGCTCTGGAACGGCTCACCCCGACCGGCGACGAACTCCCCGTCGATGAAGAGTCCGTAGTCCCCCCGAAGGTTCAGCACGGCCTGGGACTCCGGGGCCGGAGCGTAGTCAAGAAAGCTCATGGTTATTCCAATCAAGGTTGATCGAGTTGTCGGTGATCGAGCTTGTCGAGATTCAATCGATCGTCACGTAGTCAAGGCCGGAGTAGTGTCCGGAGGTCATCTTCTGGCGCTGCATCAGCACGTCGTTCAGCAGGCTCGACGCCCCGAACCGGAACAGGCTCGGCGTGAGCCATTCCTCGCCCACGGTTTCGGCGACGGTCACGATGTACTTGGTGGCGTCTTTAGACGTACGAATGCCGCCGGCCGGCTTCACACCGACCTTCGCCCCGGTGAGGCGATGCCAGTCGCGCACGACCTCGAGCATGGAGAGGGTCACGGGCAGGGTGGCCGCGACGGGCACCTTGCCGGTGGAGGTCTTGATGAAGTCGCCGCCGGCCAGGATGGCCAGCCACGACGCGCGGCGCACGTTGTCGTAGGTAGTGAGCTCCCCGGTCTCGAGGATCACCTTGAGGTGGGCGAAACTGCCGTCGGGACGGCGGCAGCTCTGCTTGACCGCCACGATCTCGTCGTAGACCTGGCCGAACCTGCCGGACAGGAACGCACCACGGTCGATGACCATGTCGATCTCGTCGGCGCCGGCCGCGACGGCGTCGTGCACGTCGGCCAGCTTGATCGCGAGGGACGCGCGCCCACTCGGGAACGCGGTCGCGACGGCGGCGACGTTCACGCCGGCATCCGTGCCCGCGGAGTGCGCGGAGCCGAGAGCGGCGACGGCGTGCGGCACCATGTCGCCGTAGACGCAGACCGCGGCCACGCGAGGGCAGCTGAGGTCGCCGGCGTCGGGCGTGAGGGCTTTGCCGACCAGGGACTTCACCTTGCCGGGGGTATCGGCCCCCTCGAGGGTGGTGAGGTCGATCAGGCTGATGATCTTGTCGATCGCCCACTTCTTCGAGCTGGTCTTGATCGAGCGGGTGCCGAGGTCGGAGGCACGCTGCTCCAAGCCGACGGCGTCGATGCCGGGGATGCCGTGCAGGTAACGCCGCAGATTCGCATCCGTGGCTTCGCCGCCGATGAGCGCCAGGGCGCGTTCCCCGGTGTTCAGCTGGGCCATGGCCGTTTGGCTGGTAGTCATGAATTGTCCTTGCGGTCGGGGTGCGGTCATGCGTTTTCGCCGAGGATGGCGAGTGCGGTGTCTTCGTCGGTGACGAGCACTGTGCACAGGCCGCTGCCGACGACGGCGCGGGCGATGGAGTGTTTGGAGCCTCCGGTGATCACGGCGATGGCGGTCTTCGCGTGACGCAGCGCTTCGAGCTGGATGCCGACGGTCCGGCCGTTGAGTTCCGGGTCGACGATGTTGCCGTTGCTGTCGATGTACCGGCCGACGATGTCGCCGACCGCGCCCTTGCGTACGAGCTCGGCGACCTGTTCCGCGGTGAGGTAGCCGCTGTCGACGAGAGCCGAGTTTTGGTCGGCCTGGCCGGCGCTGAACAGGTAGGCGGATGCCGCGGCGCCGAGGTTCAGCACGGCGGCGACGGAGCGGTCGGCTTCGATCGCGGTCTTGGTGTCGAGGCGCTCGAGGATGGCGGGGCTCGGCAGCAGCGTCGCCGCCCCCGAGGCCTTGTGAGCGATGGTGACGGCCGTCGCGGCTGCGGTGCCGGCGCGCCGGTTGAGGCTGACTCCGCCGTTGATCTGCACGACGTTGACGCCGCTGGCCCAGCCCTGGGTCAGGTGCAGCGACACCTCGTGCAGGGTGCGGCCCCAGCTGATGCCGAACGTTCGCGGCACCGGGCGGAGGCCCGTGAGGTAGTCGGCGGCAGCTTGGGCGGTGCGGGACTGGAGTTCCTCGTCAGTGGAGACGCCGGCGGAGGAGACGACGATGGCATCCGTCAGCTGCGTGGTCTCGCGCAGCCGGCGTTCGATGGAGAGGCGACGGGCGCGCGGGTGCACGATTTCGATGCGAATGAAGCCACTGGCCTTGGCCTGAGCGAGGAGCCGGCCCACCTTCCAGCGGGTGAGGCGGAGAACGGTGCCGATTTCGTCCTGCGTCTTGTTTTCCTCATAGTAGAGCTCGGCCGCGCGAATGGATAAGAGTTCGTCGGTGTCCGTCATGGTGCTCCGTTCCGTTCGGGTCCAGCCTAAGTCGCCGGTCTCCCCCGATCAACGCCTGTTGGTCATGTTGCTCATCTGCGCGTTCGAGCATCGACCCTGCAACTCTGCACGCCCTAGGCTGATGTCATGCCCACCAGCTACGCTCTCGCCGTCGACCTCGGCGGCACCAAGGTTGAAGCCGCACTCGTCGACGAGCAGGGGGTCGTGCTCGCCACCAGCCGGCACCGCGCCCCCACCGGCCCGGTGAAAACCGCCGAGGAACTCGCGGACAGTGTACGGACCGTCGTCACCCGCGCCCGAGCGAGCCTGCCGGCCGGAGACGCCCTCCTCGGCGTCGGCATCGGCACCGCCGGACCGATCACCGTGGACACGGGCACAGTCTCTCCGTTGAATCTGCCGGCCTGGCGGGATTACCCCTTACGGGACTGTGTCGCGGCCCTCGTCCCCGAGGCGCCCGTGCGCCTGCGCCTGGACGGCCTCTGCATCACGCTCGCCGAGCACTGGCTCGGCGCCGGGAGGGGCGCCGACAGCCTGATGGGCATGGTCGTGTCCACCGGCGTCGGCGGCGGCCTGATCCTGGGTGGGTCCACCGTTTCCGGGCCCACCGGCAACGCCGGGCACATCGGGCACATCGAAGTCGGCGGGTTCGACGACGCCTGCGCCTGCGGCGGCACCGGATGCCTCGAGGCCGTCGCATCCGGACCGCGCACCGTGGCCTGGGCGCGCGCCGAGGGCTGGTCGGGCCTCACCGGCGAAGACCTCTCGGCCGCGTACGCCGCGGGAGACCCGATCGCGATCAGTGCGGTCAAGCGCTGCGGCCAGGCCATCGGCCAGGCGATCGCCTCCGCGACGAACCTCGTGGACCTCGACGTGGTGGCGATCGGCGGCGGCTTCTCACACGTCACGCCGGACCTGTTCGACTACGTGCGAGCGGCCGTCGCCGAGCGCACGGTGTTCTCCTTCGCGACCCGGGTGCGCGTCGTCGCATCCGCTCTCTCCGGTGACGGCCCACTGATCGGCGCCGCGGCGCTCATCCACCGCGCCGATCTGGTCGCCTGAGGCACCCGCGCCCGCCCGCGCGCCCGCCCGCCCGCCCGCCCCTGAACCAATTCGACGGAGATTTTGCTCTCGACCGGCATTGAGACCGGTCTCACCCGTTTTTTCGCCAGAATCTCCGTCGAATTCGGCAGGCCGCGCAGGGCACTGGGCGGGCAGCGGGGCACTGAGCGGGCAGGACAGCACGGCGCCGGCGAGCGTAGCGGCCAGGGCGGCGCCGATCAGGAAGGCGAGCGGCCAGGTCCAGCCGCCGGTCAGCTGGTGCAGCAGCCCGAAAAGCAGCGGCCCGACCAAGTAGCCGACTCTCAACAGCGAGATGCCCGGTCAGGCCAGGATGCCCGCGTCAGGCCAGGATGCCGCGGACCTTTTCCACGTCGTCGTGCATCTGCACGATCAACGGTTCGATTCCAGTGAACGCGACCATGCCGCGGATACGTTCGACGAAGGACACCTCCACCACATGGTCGTACAGGTCGATGTCCTGGTCGAGCACAAAGGCCTCGACCTGCTTCTGCGCCACACCGTCGAAGGTGGGGTTGTTGCCCACCGAGATGGCCGCCGGGTAGCGGATACCGGCATCCGTCAGCCAGCCCGCGTAGACCCCGTCCGCGGGGATGAGCCCCTCGGACGCCGGTGACAGGTTGGCCGTGGGAAAGCCGAGTTCGCGTCCTCGCTTCGCGCCGTGCACGACCTCGCCGCGCACGGTCGGGTTGTGCCCGAGCAGGGTGGTGGCTGCGCCGACCTCGCCGCGGGAGAGCAGCTCGCGGATCCAGGTCGACGAGACCCGGCGCATCCGGTCTGGTTTCACGTCGTCGATCAGGCGCACGGTGAACCCGAACCGGTCCCCCAGCTCCTGCAGTAGGTGCACATCGCCGGCGCCGCGAGCGCCGAACCGGAAGTCGCGGCCGACCAGCACGGTGCGCGCGTGAAGCCCCTGCACCAGGATGCTCTCAATGAAGTCCTCGGGCGAAAGAGCGGCCAACGCCGAGGTGAACTCGAGCAGGAGGGTGGCGCGCACGCCGGTCTCGGCGAGCAAGGCAAGCTTCTGTTCGGTGCTGATCAGGGTCTGTGGGCACTCCTGGGGGGCAAGCACGGCGAGCGGATGCCGGTCGAAGGTCACCACCACGGAGGCCAGTCCGTCGCTGTCGGCGAGTGCCTGCAACTCGGCGATGACCGCGCGGTGCCCCGCGTGCACGCCATCGAACTTGCCGATGCTGACCGCGGAGGCCGGCCAGTCGGCCGGGATGTCGGCGACGCCGCGCAGCACCTTCACTCGCGCACCTTCCCGCTCCGGGACAGCCACCACATGCCCAGGACCGGCAGCACGAGCGGGATGAAGAGGTAGCCGCGGCCGTACAACGACCAGACCGAGTCGTGCGGAAACAGGGCCGGGTCGACGAGGCTGAGGGTGCCGACCACCAGCACGCCGGCGAACTCGAAGCCGATCGTGATCCAGGCCACGCGGCGCCAGCGTCCGCCGCTCCTGATCAGGGCCACCGTGGCGACGATGTAGACGACCGCGGCCAGCGCGGACAGTGAGTAGGACAACGGTGCCTCGGCGAATTTGGAGGCGATCTGCACGAAGGAGCGGCCCGTGGCGGCGAGCGCGAGGAGGCCGTAGACGGCGATCAGCACGCGCCCGATGCCGGTCACCGGGGCCGGCCGAGCGGTCTCGGCGGGCGTCCTTGCGGCGTTGCTCTGCTGTGCGGTCATGGCTTCCTAATTATCGCAGCATCCGTGGATCTGATTTCACGGGCGCCGGACTTCTCGGCCCTGAATCTCACAGGCCCTGGACGGTCCAGATCTGCCACATGCGGTAGACCATCACGGCGACGCCCAGCCCGGCGACGCCCAAGATGACCGTGCTCCAGCGGCTACGTTCGATCAGCGCCCAGGCTGCGGCGGCCACGGGCACAAGAATTGCGCTGATCAGGTAGGTGTAGAACTCGAGCAGGCTGCCGGTCGCGGTGTTGCCCGTGAGCGGGGCGACGATCGCGACGACGAGTTGCACGATCAGCAGCAGCTCCACGAGCGCGGTGGCACCCATGGTGAGGTCGCTGGGTTTGCGCCCGGCCAGGCCGAGAGCGATGCAGAGCAGGCCGGCGAGGGTGGCCATGGCCAACTGGAGCCACATGAACCACTCGATCATGCGGTGGCCTTCGGGGCTGCCGCGGTTTGCGGGGCATCGGCGACCTGATCGGGCGGGAAGTTGAGCAGGGATTTGGCGTGGTCGCCGCGGTACTCGACCAGGCCGACCAGCCGGCCGTCCGGCGCGACCGCGGCCACCGGGCCGACCGGCACCGCCGTGCCGGCTTCGGCGTCGATGCCGACTGCGCCGTCCACCGCGATGCGCTTGCCGTGTCCGAGGTCGATGGCCTGCTGCTCTGTCAGGTCGAGGCGTCCCAGGATGCGCGTGGCGGCATCCGTCGGGCCGATCAGTCCGGCAGCGACGTCGAGCTCGGCGAGCGGCTGGGCCATGTCGATGCCGAACGGGCCGATCCGGGTTCGGCGCAAGCTGGTGAGGTGGCCGCCGACATCGAGGGCGGCGCCGAGGTCGCGGGCCAGCGCCCGGATGTACGTGCCGGAGGAGCACTCCACCCGCACCTCGAGGTCGAGGAAGCCGTCGGCCGGGGTCAGGGAGAGCATCTCGAACGCGCTCACGGTGACGGGGCGGGCCGGCAAGTCCACTTCCTCGCCGGCGCGCACCCGGGCGTAGGCGCGCTTGCCGTCGATCTTGATGGCGCTGACGGAGCTGGGCTGCTGCGCGATGGCGCCGGTGAGGGCGCCGATTCCGGCCGCGACAGCTTCCGGCGTGACGGCGGCCACGGCGTCGACGGATGCCCGCGCCAGCTCTTCACCCTCGGCGTCGTCGGTCGTCGTCGACGCACCCAGTCGAATTGTCGCCAGGTATTCCTTGTCGAGGCCGACGACGTACGTCAGCAGGCGGGTGGAACTGTTGATGCCGAGGATCAGCAGGCCGGTGGCCATCGGGTCCAGCGTGCCGGCATGGCCGACCTTGCGGGTGCCGGCCAGGCGGCGGGTGCGGGCGACGGCGTCGTGGCTGGTCCAGCCTTGGGGCTTGTCGACCAGGAGGAGTCCGCTGACGGTGGCGCCGACCTTCATCGACCGCTGCCCGGGCGTCCGTTCGACTGTCGGTTCGCTGGCTGGCCCGCCGGATGCTTCGTTCATTCTTGACATGGTATCCGGCCCCGGCCCGGCGCTGACCCATCGGGCGCGACCTAGGCTGGGGGGATGAATATTGCGGTGATCGGAGCCGGTGCCCTCGGCGGCACGTTCGCGACCCTGCTCGCCCGGGCCGGTCATACGGTGACCGTGACGGCGCGCGGACCGGCGCTGGCGGCCATCCGGGCCGAGGGGATTTCACTGACCGGGGCCTTCGGAACCGTACGCCAGCATCCGCTCGTGCTCGAACGTCTGGCCCGGACCCCGCAGCTGACGCTCGTCTGCACCAAGGCCCAGAATGCGGCTGCGGCCATCGGCGAGAACGCCCGGGTGCTCGATGGCTCCCCCGTGATCGTCGTGCAGAACGGCCTCGACGGGGTGATCACCGCGGGCTCTCTGCTGCCCCGCTCGGACTGCTTCGGCGCCCTGTCGATCATCGCGGCGAATTACGCGGCACCCGGCCAGGTGACGATCACAACCGCCGCGCCCACCTATCTGGGCCGGGGAACCGGCGCCGCGGATGCCGCCACGCTCGTCTGGCGAGACGTGCTCGCCGGCGCCGTGCCCACCGTCGCCCTCGACAACTTCGTCGGCGCCCAGTGGACCAAACTCGTCGTCAACATGCTCAACGCACTACCCGCGATCACCGGGATGAGCGTTCAGAATGTCATCGACCACGCCGGGCTGCGCCGCGTGATGACCGAGAGCATGCGCGAGACCGTGGGGGTGGGGATGAAGCGCGGGGTGCGTTTCGGCAGCCTGCAGGGGCTCGGCGACCGGCCGTTGAGAGCCTTCTCGCGGCTGCCGCCGGCCCTCGGCCAGGTGCTGCCGCTGAGGCTGAAGGCCCGCATGGGCGACGTGCCGAACCTGGGTTCGACGCAGCAGAGCCTGAAGCGCGGGCAGCTCACCGAGGTCGACTTTCTCAACGGCGCGGTGGTGCGGGAAGCCGCCCTGGCCGGCGTGCGGGCGCCCGTGAACGAGCTGCTGACCACTCTCGTGCACGAGGTCGAGGCACGCGGGGTGCCGCTGGCCCCGTACGACGTGCTCGAGCGGTTCGCGGCGCTCCGCCACTGACCGTCGCGACCCGTGACCCGAGACCCCGATCAGCAGCTGTCGAGGAACACACGGCGCGGGTCGGCCGGGTTGCTCACGTCGACGATGGCCGTGGCCCGGCTGCGCGGACGCACCTCGCCGCGATACAGCCGGTCGGCGACCTCGTGTTCGGTGACCGTGCCGGTATCCTCGGCACCGCCTGGTCCGAAGCGCACCGCGTCCGCCTCCGTCTCCACCAGAACGCTGTACGACCACAGGTCGCGCAACTCCTTGCGGTTCAGGTACTCGCCGTCGAGAATCAGCGTGGCGTCGGACGGCCCGGTCAGCCAGGTGGGCTGGATCCAGGCATCCCGGTCGGCATCGAACGCCCGGGTGACGAAACCGGTGCTGCCACCCAGCCGGAACGGGTCGAGCAACACGCGCCGCAGCAGCGAGAAGTCGTACAGGTGGCGCAGCAGCCGCTCGGGAGATTCCGGGCCGAAGCGCTCCTGCTCCGCGCGCGACCGCCGGAAATCGCGCAGGGAGGCTGAGAACACCGGATGCTCCCGCTCATCGAACACGGCGGCCAGGTCGTCGGCGAAAGCGGCGCGCTCCGCGGCATCCGTGCCGTCGATGGCGACGACCGTGCGACCGAGACCGTAGACGCCAAGGATTTCGGTCACGAGTTCCCGCAGGAACTCGATCCGGGGAGTGGAGGCAAGCTTCATCTTTCGAGCCTAGATTAGAACGGTGAATGCCATGCTCACGCTCACGCTTGCTCCTGCAGCCGGCTCCCCTGCCCTCAGCCTCGCCATCAACGCCTGGTTCCGGGGCAATGCTCGCGACCTGCCCTGGCGCCGGCACGGCTTCGGCGCCTGGGGCGTGCTGGTGAGCGAGTTCATGCTGCAGCAGACCCCGGTGAACCGGGTGATTCCCCGGCTCGCGGAGTGGCTCGAGCGCTGGCCGACCCCGGGTGACCTCGCGGCGGTCCCGCCCGGCGAGGCGGTGCGGGCCTGGGCAAACCTGGGCTACCCTCGCCGCGCTCTGTGGCTCCACGCGGCCGCGGTGGAGATCACCGAGCGGCACGATGGGGTGGTCCCCGCCGACGTCGAGGCATTGCTGGCCCTCAGCGGGATCGGCGACTACACGGCCAGGGCGGTCGCCGCGTTCGCCTACGGCCTGCGGCATCCGGTCGTCGACACCAACACCCGGCGCGTCATCGCGCGCGCCGTGGCCGGCCAGGCCGAACCGGCCCCACCCAGCCGCACCCGCGACCTTGACGCCATGAGCGCGCTGCTCCCACTCCCCGTGAGCGACGCCGCCGTATTCAACGCCGGCATGATGGAGCTGGGCGCCGTGGTCTGCACCGCCAGGATCCCCCGGTGCGATGACTGCCCCATCCGCGCCGCCTGCGCCTGGCGCCTGGCGGACTACCCGCCCTATTCCGGCCCGCGCAAAGCCGTGCAGAAGAAGTTCGAGGGCAGCGACCGAAAGGTGCGCGGCTTGATCATGGCCGAGCTTCGCGCCACCCGGCACCCGGTGACGGATGCCGAGATCACCGACCTGTGGGCCGACTCACCCCAGCGTGACCGGGCTTTGGCGGGCTTGCTGTCCGACGGCCTCGCCATTGCCACCGCGCCCGGCGAGTACACCCTGCCGCAGGAATAAGCCCCTTCGGGCGCGAAAAAAGCCGAACCGGCCCGCACACCGCTGACGGATGATGCGGGCCGGCACGGCCGACCGGTCACTGACTGGCAGGTGTTGCTTCCTTACTTCTGCAAATGCGACCCGGCGGGAACTTCGGCGGAAACTTCGGCGTGTTGGCCGCCCCCGGGCTGCGCCTCGTCGTCTTCCTCGTCGTCGCCTTCGTCTTCGCCTTCGTCTTCGCCGTCGTCTTCGTCTTCGGCGTATTCGCGCGGCTTGACGTAGGGGTCCTCGTCGCCGGCATACTTCGCCGTGCGAGCCTGCTCCTCAACCTGCGTGTCGCGCTCGCGCGCCTCACGCAGCAGGTCGTCGATCAGGGCCGCATTCTCCGGGATGGCGTCCGCGATGAATTCGAGCGACGGCGTCAGCCGGGCGGTGATGTTCTTACCGACCTCGCTCCTCAGCATGCCGGTGGCCGCCTTGAGCGCTGTCGCGCTGTCGGCTCGTTCCTCCGCCGAACCGTAGACCGTGTAGAACACCGAGGCGTGCTGCAGGTCACCGGTCACCTTCACGTCGGTGATGGTCACGAAACCGAGCCTCGGATCGCGGAGTCCGCGTTCGATGCGCTTGGCCACGATGACCTTGATGCGGTCGGCCATTTTCCTGGCGCGTGCCGGATCTGCCATGGTCTAACTCCTATTGTCGAAAAATTACCAAAGGTGCGGGCCCCGCCGCGTCCGAGTTCAGGAACCCCGGCGAAACCCACACCCATCATCCGTACGTCCTTAGACCCGCGGCTTTTCCTTCATTTCGATCGTCTCGATTTCGTCACCGATCTGGATGTCGTTGAACTTGCCCAGGCCGATACCACACTCGAAGTCCGTACGGACCTCGGTGACATCGTCCTTGAACCGGCGCAGTGACTCGATGCCCAGGTTGTCTCCCACGACGACACCGTTGCGGATTACCCGCGCCTTGGCGTTTCTCGTGATGACGCCCGACCGTACGATGACGCCGGCGACGTTTCCGAACTTGGAGGAGCTGAACACCTCGCGGATCTCGGCAACACCACTCTGCACCTCTTCGAACTCGGGCTTGAGCATTCCCTTGAGGGAGTTCTCGATGTCCTCGAGTGCGTTGTAGATGACCGAGTAAAAGCGCACATCCACGCCTTCACGGGCTGCGCGTTCGCGTGCCTTCGTGTCGGGGCGCACGTTGAAGCCGATGATGATGGCGTTGTCGACGGTGGCGAGGTTGACGTCGCTTTCCGTGACCGCACCGACTCCGCGGTGGATGATGCGCAGCTGAACCGAATCGTCGACCTCGATCTTGAGCAGCGACTCTTCCAGGGCTTCAACAGCACCGGAAACGTCACCCTTGATGATGAGGTTGAGTGATTCGACCTTGCCCTCTTCGAGTGCACGGGTGAAGTCTTCGAGGCTGATCCGCTTGCGGGCCTTGGCCAGCAGGGCGTTGCGCTCGGCGGCTTCGCGCTTCTCGGCGATCTGACGAGCCGTGCGGTCTTCCTGAATCACCAGGAAGGTGTCGCCTGCACGCGGCACGCTGGAGAGGCCCTGAACCTGGACGGCACGGGACGGGGTTGCGGCGAGCACGGGCACGCCGTTCTCGTCTGCCATCGCACGAACGCGGCCGTAGGCCGTGCCCGCCACGATGGAGTCCCCGACGTTCAGAGTTCCCGACTGGATGAGCACGGTCGCCACGGCGCCACGACCCTTGTCGAGGCGAGCCTCGATGGCCACGCCGCGAGCGTCCTTGTCCGGGTTGGCCCGCATGTCGAGACCGGCGTCAGCGGTGAGGAGCACGGCGTTCAGGACTTCCTGGATCCCGGTGCCCTGCTTCGCCGACACGTCGACGAACATGACGTCTCCACCGTATTCTTCGGCGACGAGACCGAACTCGGTGAGCTGCTGGCGCACCTTCTGCGGGTTGGCGCCGGGCTTGTCGATCTTGTTGACTGCAACCACGATCGGCACGTTGGCGGCCTGGGCGTGGTTGAGCGCCTCAATCGTCTGCGGCATGATGCCGTCGTCCGCCGCGACCACGAGGATCGCAATGTCCGTCACCTGGGCACCACGGGCACGCATGGCGGTGAACGCCTCATGGCCCGGTGTGTCGATGAAGGTGATGGCGCGTTCAATGCTTTCGTGTTCGGTGATGACCTGGTAGGCACCGATGTGCTGCGTGATTCCGCCGGCTTCGCCCGCGGCCACCTTCGCGTTGCGAATGGCGTCCAGGAGCGCGGTCTTGCCGTGGTCGACGTGACCCATGACGGTGACGACGGGGGGACGGGCGACAAGCTCGTCATCCGTCTCGTCTTCCAGCTCCTGGTCGATGTCGATGTCGAAGGCGAGCAGCAGCTCGCGGTCTTCGTCGTCCGGAGAGACCATCTGGATCTTGTAACCGAGCTCGGAGCCGAGAACGTCGAACGTGGCCTCGTCGAGCGACTCGGTTGCCGTGGCCATCTCACCGAGGTGGAACAGGACCGTGACCAGGTTTCCGGGGCTCGCGTCGATCTTGTCGGCGAAGTCCGTGATGGACGCACCGCGGCGCAGACGCACCACGGTTCCGCCATCGCCGCGGGGTACGCTCACGCCACCCAGCGACGGAGCCTCGCGCAGCTCAAACTCTGCTCTCTTCGTCCGCTTGGACTTGCGGGCCTTGTTCTTGCCGCCACCGCGACCGAACGCGCCAGCGGTTCCGCCGCCGGGGCCGCGACCGCGACCTCCGGCGCCGCCACCACCGGCAGGACGGGGCGGGCCGAAGCCGGGGGCTCCGGCCGGGGCGCCACCAGGACGCTGGAAGCCGGGGCGTGCGCCGCCGGCACCACCCGGAGCGCCACCGGGACGCTGGAACGCACCCGGACGCTGACCGAAACCAGTCGGGCGCGGGGCCTGCCCGGGTCCACCCGGACGAGGTGCACCGGGGCGCGGGGCCGCGGGGCGCGGAATGTTACTGGGCGAAGACGTGGACGGCGGGCGCTGGCCCATGCCCTGCGCGCTCGCAAACGGGTTGTTGCCGGGACGCGGACTCGGGGTCTTGCCCATGCCCTGGTTGCTGGCGAACGGATTGTTGCCCGGACGAGCCGCCGGCGGCTTCGGCACGGACGCACCGGGTTTGGCTGCGCCCGAAGCGCCACCCGCGGTCTTGGCGACCGGGGCATCCGTCGCGGTCACGGTCTCGGTGACGATCGCGGCAGCCGCAGCCTTCGCGGCAGCCGCAGCCTTCTCGGTAGCCTGAGCCTGACGCTCGGCGACTGTGAGCGGGGCGGTCGGCATCGGCGGGGCGTCCGCGGCGGGAGCAACCGCTGCGGGGACCTCGACGACGGGACGTACACCCGGCTTGACGGCCAACTTGGCCGGGGACGGACGTGCGCCGCCCGGCTTCGCGGGGGTTGTCGCGGCGACGGGGGTGGCGCCGGCTGGGGCTGTAGCAGTGGCGGCGGGAGCCGCGGTGCTGGAGCCATCGGCCGCCAGGGCGGCGCGCAGACGGCGCGCTACCGGGGGTTCAACGCTACTGGACGGGCCCTTGACGAACTCGCCCATCTCTTTCAATTTAGCAAGGGCAACCTTGCTGTCGACGCCGAGCTCGCTAGCGATCTCGTGTACGCGTGGTTTCGCAGCCACAATTCTCCTGTTCCGGGTCTGCACCCGGAAAGGGGCAGACCGTTAGTAACGGACGGGTCTCATTTCGAGCCGCTCATTAGTTATCCATAAGCCTGTTCAGCCTGTTCTCTAGTTGATTCGCGTCCATTGAACTGGTCACGCGAAGGGCACGCCCGAAAGCGTGTCGCCGCAGTGCGTCCTGGAAGCACGCGGTAGTGGGATGCAGCCACGCACCTCGCCCAGGCAGAGTGGCGGTTTCATCCACCACGAGTTCCGATTCTCGGGCTACAACCCTCAGAAGTGAGGATCGCGGAGCGCGCAAACGGCATCCAATGCACGTTCTAACGGGATCCATCGTACCCCCTATTCCGTGTCCTCCAGAATGCTGTCCGGCTGAATGTCGATTTTCGCACCCGTGAGCTTGGCCGCGAGGCGCGCATTCTGACCTTCCTTGCCGATCGCCAGCGACAGCTGGTAGTCGGGAACGAGGGCTCGAACGGCCTTGATCGATTCGTCGATCACGTAGGAACTGGTGACCTTGGCCGGCGACAGTGCGCTGGCGACGAAGGTGGCCAGGTCTGGCGAGTAGTCGACGATGTCGATCTTCTCGTTGTTGAGCTCCACGGTGACGGCGCGCACGCGCTGGCCGAGTTCGCCGATGCAGGCGCCCTTGGCATTGACGCCGGGCTCCGTGGCGCGAACGGCCATTTTGGTGCGGTGACCGGCCTCACGGGCAAGCGAGACGATTTCGACGACGCCGCTGGCGATCTCCGGCACCTCGAGGGCGAAGAGGCGACGCACCAGCGAAGGGTGCGTGCGGGACACCGTGATCTGCGGGCCTTTGAGGCCCTTGCCGACGGCAGTGACATAGACGCGAATGCGCTGTCCGTGCACGTAGCTCTCGCTCGGCACCTGCTCTTCAGGCGGCAGGATCGCCTCGATCGTGCCCAAGTCGACGTGGATCATGCGCGGGTTCGGACCCTGCTGGATGATCCCGGCGACGATCTCACCCTCGCGGCCCTTGAATTCACCGAGCACAGCGTCATCGGCCAGGTCGCGCAGACGCTGGTTGATGACCTGCTTGGCCGCGAAGGCCGCGATGCGACCGAAGTCGGTGGGGTTGCCGACGGCTTCGCCGACGACGTTGCCCTCTTCGTCGTGTTCGGGCACAAAAATGTCGACGTGGCCGGTCTTGCGGTCGAGGACGACGCGCGCTTCCGGCTCTTCCTCGACGACCTGCTTCGTGGAGACTTCACCCTGGTGGGTGTGCTTCACGTAGGCCGTCAGAATTGCTTGCTCAATGATCCGCACGAGTTCCTCGAAGGGAATCTCTTTCTCGCGCTCCAACTGCCGCAACACGCTGAGGTCGATGTCCATGGCCGGCCTCCTCTATTCAGATCTTGCCGCCGCGAAACTGCGCAGCGGGCTCGTCCTAGATTAGCCGAATCCCCGGACGCCCGTCACCCGACCCAGGCCCGTCCCGCGCCGAAACTGCCTTCCCCTCGGCCCGAGCGCGGCGCTACGCTGGGCGGATGGCCGCCGATTCCGTATCCGACAACGCTCACCACGCTGCACGCACCGTCGAGGGCAGCCGCACCTTCCAACTTCTGGCCCGCGCCGGTTATGCGGTGAACGGCCTGCTTCACGTCATGATCGGCGCCATCGCAATCAGCGTGGCAACGGGCGCCGGTGGCGAGTCGGCAGACCAGTCTGGCGCGCTCGGGCAGCTGGCCCAAACCCCCGGCGGCGTGTTCGTGCTCTGGACGGTGGTTCTCGGCCTGGCCTCGCTCGGCCTCTGGTATCTGGTACAGGTGTTCCTTGAACCCGCCCAAGATCCGAAACGCAAGTGGGCCCACCGCGCCGTCCTGATCGGCAAGGGTGTCGTCTTCCTGTTCATCGCGTGGACGGCGTTCACGTTCGCCCGCGGAGCCTCGGCAAGCTCGTCGGAAACAGCCAGCGACTCGACCGCGAGACTGCTGTCGATTCCCGGGGGCATCGTGCTGCTCTTCGTCGCCGGCCTGGCCGTGGTCGTGATCGGCGGCGTCTTCATTCACCGCGGCGCCAGCCATGGCTTCACCGACAGCATCACGGTGCCCGGCGGCCCGGCCGGCACGGTGGTCGTCATCCTCGGAACCATGGGCTACATAGCGGAGGGCATCGCGCTGGCCGCCGTGGGCATCCTCTTCACCGTGGCGGCTTTCACGCTCGACCCGGAGAAGGCCACCGGCATGGACGGTGCGCTGAAGTCACTCGTGGCGCTGCCGTTCGGGGTGGCGATCCTGGTGCTGGTCGGCGCCGGGGTGATCGCTTATGGCGTGTACTGCTTCGCCCAGGCGCGGCTCGCCCGCCTCTGAACCTTCAGCCGGGCCGGGCGCTCAGGCGAAGCTGGCGGCCAGTTCGGCAATGGCCACCTGGGTGCGCTCACCGGTGCGACGGTCCCAGAGTTCCACGATGCCGTCGGCGGCGCCACGGCCCACGATGACGATGACGGGGATGCCGATCAGTTCCGCGTCGCCGAACTTGACGCCCGGCGACACCTTGCGGCGGTCGTCGTAGAGCACGTCGCGCTGGGTGCCCTCCAGCATGGCGACAACGGTTTCGGCAGTCTCGAAGACCACATCGTCCCGGCCGGTGGCGATCACGTGCACGTCGAACGGCGCGACCGTCTCGGGCCAGATCAGGCCCTTCGGGTCGTTGTTGAGTTCGGCGATGGTGGCGAGGATGCGGGTGACGCCGATGCCGTAGGAACCCATCGTGACCGTGACGAGCTTGCCGTTCTCGTCGAGAACCTTCAGGCCGAGCGCCTCAGCGTACTTTCGGCCGAGTTGGAAAACGTGGCCGATCTCCATGCCGCGGGCCAGCTCCACCGGGCCGGAGCCGTCGGGCGCGGGATCGCCGACGCGAACCTCGGCGGCCTCGATGGTGCCGCCCAGCGCGAAATCCCGGCCGGCGACGAGACCGAAGACGTGGCGGCCGGGCTCGTTCGCGCCCGTGATCCACTCGGTGCCCTCCACCACGCGCGGGTCAACCAGAAAACGGATGCCGGTGGTCGACTTCTCACCGAACACCGCTCCGTTCGCGCTCCAGGGTCCGATGTAGCCCTTGACCAGCCCGGGGAACTTGGCAAAGTCCGTTTCGTTCGCGGCCTCGACCTCGGCGGGGGTGACGGCCACCTCGACGCGCTTGAGGTCCACCTCGCGGTCGCCGGGGAGGCCGATCACGAGGAGTTCACGGGTGCCGTCGGGTTGGATGAGCGCGAGGACGACGTTCTTGAGGGTGTCCGCGGCGGTCCAGGCGCGGCCGTCGGGACGCGGATGATCGCTGTTGGCCCGGTCCACCAGGGTCTGGATGGTGGGGGTGCCCGGGGTGTCGAAGACCTCGGCGGCGGGCAAGCCAGCCCAGTCGATCGATGGCGGGACGACCGTGCGGAACGCCTCGATGTTGGCCGCGTAGCCGCCGGCCGAGCGTACGAAGGTGTCTTCGCCGACCGGGGTCGGGTGCAGGAACTCTTCGCTCTTGGAGCCGCCCATTGCGCCGGCATCCGCCTGAACGATGACGTACTCGAGGCCGAGCCGGGTGAAGATGCGCTCGTAGGCGTCGCGCTGAGCCTGGTAGCTCGTGTCGAGGCCGGCATCCGTGTAGTCGAAGGAGTAGGCATCCTTCATCGTGAATTCGCGGCCGCGCAGCAGCCCGCCGCGGGACCGGGCCTCGTCGCGGTACTTGTCCTGGATCTGGAAGATCGACAGGGGCAGGTCCTTGTAGGAACTGTAGAGGTCCTTCACGAGGAGTGTGAAGACCTCTTCGTGGGTGGGGGCGAGGAGCAAGTCGCTGCCCTTGCGGTCCGTGAGCCGGAAGAGGCCGTCGCCGTATTCGTCCCAGCGGCCCGTGATCTCGTAGGGTTCCCGCGGCAGCAGGGCCGGGAAGTGCACCTCGAAGGCGCCGGCCGCGGCCATCTCCTCGCGCACGATCGTCTCGATCTTGGCCTTGACGCGCAGACCGATCGGCAGCCACGCGAAGATTCCGGGGGCCTGGCGGCGGATGTAACCGGCGCGCACCAGCAGGCGGTGGCTGGTGACCTCGGCGTCCGAGGGGTCTTCGCGGAGGGTACGGAGGAAGTAGTTGGACATACGAATAGGCACTCACCCACTTTACGGCGCGCGGACAGACGTCGCGGCGCACCCGGTGGACGCCGGCACCTGTTCCGCGGTCCGCCAAATTCCACAACCTGCGCCGCGAACCGTCTTGACCGAGGTGCCGCTAGCGGCGGTCGCGCCAGCGGCGGTCGCGCTCGCCGAGACCTGGCGACCCGACGTGCAGACGCTCCCGCCCCGGGCATCCGTTGCGGCCGGTCGCTAACCTCGGAGATTTTCGCAACACGCCGCACAATACGGCGCCAAAACCGGTGTGTCTCAAAAATCTCCGCGTTTACGTGACAACGGATGCCCATGACGAGTGTGCGCGGCTGGCCCAGCGACGCACCGCGACGCCGAATGACCGCACGTTCCGGCCGACGAGTCCTTCCCATCAGAGCCCCGGCAGCTTCCCTCTCCCGAACGAATTCGACGGAGGTTCTGCCGGAATCGGCCCTAGAGCCCGCGAAAAGTCCCCATTACGTGAAAATCTCCGTCGAATTGGTTCAACGCTGGAACGGTGCTCCACCTGTGATGAACGTCATGCACGCGGCGACTGAGATCTGATCTTCCGGACGCGACGCGACGCGACCCAGCGAATGGGACTCGCTGGACTCGTTGGATCTCGACTAGTTGGAGCCGACCGTCACGACGGGGGCGCCGAGGGAGTCTTCGCTCGGCGGCATCTCGGCGGCCATCCGGTTGGCCTCCTCGATCAGGGTCGCGACAATCTCCGACTCCGGCACGGTCTTGATGACCTCGCCGCGCACGAAGATCTGGCCCTTGCCGTTACCCGACGCCACGCCGAGGTCGGCGTCGCGGGCCTCGCCCGGTCCGTTAACCACACAACCCATCACGGCAACCCGGAGCGGCACGGTCATGCCCTCGAGGCCGTCGGTGACGTCGTTGGCGAGCTTGTACACGTCGACCTGGGCGCGACCGCAACTCGGGCAGGACACGATCTCGAGCTTGCGCTCGCGCAGGTTCAGCGACTGCAGGATCTGCAGGCCCACCTTGATCTCCTCGGCCGGGGGCGCGCTCAGCGACACCCGGATGGTGTCACCGATGCCTTCGCCGAGCAGGATACCGAACGCCGTGGCGCTCTTGATGGTGCCCTGGAACGACGGTCCGGCCTCGGTGACGCCGAGGTGCAGGGGCCAATCGCCGCGTTCGGCGAGCAGCCGGTAGGCCTTGACCATGATCACCGGGTCGTTGTGCTTGACGGAGATCTTGAAGTCGTGGAAGTCGTGTTCCTCGAACAGACTGGCTTCCCAGACGGCGCTCTCGACGAGCGCCTCCGGGGTGGCCTTGCCGTACTTCTGCAGCAGGCTCGGCTCGAGCGAGCCGGCGTTGACGCCGATGCGGAGCGAGACGCCGGCTGCTTTGGCCGCGGCGGCGATCTTGCCGACCTGGTCGTCGAACTTGCGGATGTTTCCCGGGTTGACGCGCACGGCGGCACAGCCGGCGTCGATCGCGGCGAACACGTAGCTCGGCTGGAAGTGGATGTCGGCGATGACCGGGATCTGGCTCTTCATCGCGATGATCGGCAGCACCTCGGCGTCGTCGCGGCTGGGCACGGCGACGCGCACGATGTCGCAGCCGGATGCCGTCAGCTCGGCAATCTGCTGCAGGGTCGCGTTGATGTTCGTGGTCGGCGTCGTCGTCATCGACTGCACGCTCACGCGCGCGTCACCGCCGACGAGTACCTTGCCGACCTTGATCTGACGCGTCTTGCGACGCGGAGCGAGTACTTCAGGTACTTTGGGCATTCCCAGGTTGATTGCAGCCACGGCGACAGCTTACGCGGCGAGACCGGGCGAAATCTGAACGGATGCCGGATGACTCCCGACGGTCGGGGCCACCGCCGGAACGCATCGCCACACCTACCCGATCGGCCCTCGGCCCGATCGGTCTTCTGAAGGAGATCCGCTATGAACCACAGTGCCGTGAACAGCAGCGACGTCGTCATCCTCGCGGGCTCGCGCACACCGCAGGGTCGGGTGAACGGGCAGCTCTCAGGCCTCACCGCCGTGCAGCTGGGAACCGCTGCCATCACCGGGGCGCTCGCCCGCGCCGGCGTGACACCCGACCAGGTGCAGTTCGTGCTGATGGGCCAGGTCCTGCAGGCCGGCTCCGGCCAGAACCCGGCCCGGCAGAGCGCGATCGGCGCCGGCATCCCGTGGAACGTTCCGGCGATGACTCTGAACAAGGTGTGCCTCTCGGGGTTGGCCGCCGTGATCGACGCGGCCCGGATCATCCGTCTCGGTGAAGCGGATGTCGTCGTGGCCGGCGGCCAGGAATCGATGTCGAACGCCCCGCACCTGCTGCCCGGCTCGCGCACGGGCTGGGCCTACGGCAGCGTCACCATGCTTGACCACGCCGCCAGCGACGGGCTGACGGATGCTTTCGACGGCCTCTCTATGGGCCTTTCCACCGAGCATGTCAACGGGCGGCTCGGCCTGCTTCGGGCGGACCAGGATGCCATCGCGGCCGCCTCGCACCAGCGCGCCGCCGCCGCCGTCGAGAACGGCGTCTTCGACGACGAGATCACCCCGATCAGCGTTCCGCAGCGGAAGGGCGAGCCGCTCCTGGTCGCCACGGACGAGGGTGTGCGCGGCGACAGCACCACGCAGACGCTGGGCCGGCTGCGCCCGGCCTTCACCGAGGACGGCACCGTCACGGCCGGCAACTCGTCGCCGCTGAGCGACGGTGCCAGCGCCCTCGTGCTGTGCAGCCGCCGATTCGCCGACGACAATGAGCTCAGCTGGCTGGCGGTGGTGGAGTCCTCCGGCCAGGTCGCCGGACCCGACAACTCGCTGCACTCACAGCCGGCGAACGCGATCCACCGCGCGTTGGAGCGCCAGGGCTGGGCGGCCGACGAGCTCGACCTGGTCGAGATCAATGAGGCCTTCGCCGCGGTGTCGCTCGAATCGACCCGGGAGCTCGGCCTCTCCCCCGAGCAGGTCAACATCCACGGCGGCGCGATCGCCCTCGGGCATCCGATCGGGGCCTCGGGCGGCCGCCTCGCGCTGCACGCGGCGCTTGAGCTGGCCCGGCGCGGCACCGGTAAGGCCGCCGTCGCCCTCTGCGGCGGCGGCGGCCAGGGTGAGGCGCTGCTGCTCTCGCGCTAACGCCCGTACCGGACGCCGCTCGCAGACGCCGAGAGTCGCCGTTTTTGCCCAGTTGACCTGGCGGAACGGCGACTCTCGGCATTTTCGGCGAATCTCGGCGAATCTCGCCGGGCAGAGCCGCGGGGAGCTGCGCCGGGACGCGCCGCGGGTCAGCCGAAGATGTTGATCGGTTTGACGATGTCCGCGTAGATCAGCAGCAGGCTCATGGCGCCGAGCACCACCACGACGGCGAAGGTGAGCGGCATCAGTTTCGCCGTGTCGACGGGGCCCGGGTCGGGGCGTCTGAACAGCTTGGCGATCTGACGCCGCAACCCTTCCCAGAGCGCGCCGGCGACGTGTCCGCCGTCGAGCGGCATCAGCGGCACCAAGTTGAACACGAACAGGGCCACGTTGAGCGAGGCCAGGAGCCCCAGCATGCTCGCGATCTTGCTGTTCACCGGGATGGCGTCGATGCTGGCGATCTCGCCGGCGACGCGGCCGACCCCGACCACACTGATCGGGCCGTTGGCGTCGCGCTCCCCCGGTCCGAAGGCCGCGTTGGCGATATCGATCATGCGCTGCGGCAGGTTCGCGATCATGTGCACGACCGCGCCGATGTTC
This sequence comes from Cryobacterium sp. TMT1-19, assembly GCF_004403055.1. Taxonomy (NCBI): domain Bacteria; kingdom Bacillati; phylum Actinomycetota; class Actinomycetes; order Micrococcales; family Microbacteriaceae; genus Cryobacterium; species Cryobacterium sp. TMT1-19. The sequence goes on along the minus strand of NZ_SOHB01000058.1, from coordinate 70,440 downwards.
TCGCCCACCGCGGGCAGCACGGCGGTCGCCGGCTGCGGCACGAGCTCGCCAGCCGGGCCGATTCCGACGAAGCCGACCTCCTGGGTCCTCGGCTCGCCGGCGGCATCCTCTTCGATCTCGCCGTCGGCATCGCTCACGTAGCGTTCGGTGAGTTTCGGGGTGATGGTCAGGGTCTGCTGGGTGCCGTTGCGTTCGACGACGGTGGCAAGCGGGATGCCCGGCGACTCGCGAATGATCTCGGTGGACTGGTCCCAGCTGTCGATCGGGGTGCCGTTCATGCTGACCAGGCGGTCGCCCGGCTGCAGGCCGGCCGCGGCGCCGGGCGCCTTCTCGTCGGTCGGTTCGCAGGTCTGCCGGGTGCTCGTGGCCGGCAGCACGCACTCGGACACGCTGCCGACGCTGGTGCTGGCCTGGGCCGTTCCGAAGCCCATCAGGAGCACGGCGAAGAGCACGACCGCGATGAGGAGATTCATCGTGGGCCCGCCGAGCATGATGATGACACGCTTGAAGACGGGCAGGCGGTAGAACGCGCGGTGCTCCTCGCCCTCACCGATGGTGTCGGCGCTGGACTGGCGGGCGTCGTCGACCATGGTGGCCATGGCGCTGGGCTTCTTCTCCGGTTCGCCCTCCTGCACCAGCTGGTTGAAGAAGCCAGTGCTGGATGCCTGCACTCTGCCGCCCTTTTTGGCGGGCGGGAACATTCCGATCATGGCGATGTAGCCGCCGAGCGGGATGGCCTTCACGCCGTACTCGGTCTCGCCCTTGCGACGGGACCATAGGGTGGGCCCGAAACCGATCATGTACTGGGTGACCTTGACGCCGAAGAGCTTGGCGGGAAGCAGGTGCCCGATCTCGTGCAGGCCGATGGACAGGGCAAGGCCGACCACGACGATCAGAACGCCCAGAATATACAGCAGCACGGTTTCCACAGTCGTAGATTACCCACTCCACCCTGCGAGGGCGCTGGCTGTTCCCCCTGCAAGGTGTGGTTTGCTTGACTTTACGGATCCACGAGGAGGTTCCCTCTGTCCAAGCCACACGCCGTCGGTCCCATCGGCATCAGCCTGGCCGACCGTTTTCGTATCGACGCTCTGCTCGGAACGGGCGGGATGGCATCCGTTTACCGGGCCACCGACCTCTTTCTGGGTCGTACGGTCGCCGTGAAGCTGTTCCGTCTCGACACGGCCGACGACGCCGGGCCCGAGCGCCAGAGCGGCGAGGTCACGGTGCTCGCGAGCCTCAACCACTTCGCCCTGGTCACCCTGTTCGACGCCGGCACGGCCGTGATCGACGGAGTCTCGCGCACTTACATCGTGATGGAGCTCGTGGACGGCACGGACCTGCGCAGCAAGATCGCCGACGGGGCCCTGCACCCCGACGAGGTGGCAGCCATGGGCGCCGACCTCGCGGAGGCGCTGCACTACGTGCACGCGCAGGGCATCATCCACCGCGACATCAAGCCCGCGAACGTGCTGCTCGCACCGTCGGGCTTCCCCGGCCGCGCCATGCATGCCAAACTCGCCGACTTCGGCATTGCCCGTCTCTTCGACGCGACCCGCCTCACGGCGACCGGGTCTCTGCTCGGCACGGCCGGTTACCTCAGCCCCGAACAGGCACTCGGCAGCACCATCGGCCCGCCCAGCGACGTCTACTCGCTCGGACTCGTGCTGCTCGAATGCCTCACCGGCGAGCGCGCCTTCACCGGAACGGCGATCGAATCGGCAATGGCCAGGCTGCAGCGGCAGCCGCACATCCCGGCCCATCTCGGCCAGCGCTGGGCCGCTGTTCTGGGCGGCATGACCATGCGCGAGCCGGCCGACCGACTCAGCGCGGGTGACGCAGCCGTGCAGCTGCGACGCCTGGTCAGCGGGGAGAACGTCGCCGATGTCACCGCAGTCACCGTTGCAATGGGGGCTCCGGGGGCCACCGAGCTTCTGGAACCCACCGCCGATCTGGGCACCAACGAGCTGTTGGAGCCCACTGCCGTCCTGGGCGCCACCGAAACCCTCGAGCCCACCGCGGTTCTTAGGGCCGCGACCCTCGAGCCGACTGCGGTTCTGGCCGTCACGAAGGTCATCGCTGCCCCGAAACCCGGCGCAGATGCCCCCACCGAGTTTCTGCCGCCGGCCGGCGCTCCGGCCCGCTCACCGGGCAGCGCGGCGGAACGGTCCCCGGGTAGCGCCCGTGGCACCACCATCGCTCCCGCGTGGCGCCGGCCCCGAGTGCTCGCCTCGCTCGGAGTCCTGGCCGCGCTCATTGTTCTCGCCGTGGTGGTCTTCACCCCGCGGGTGGCTGAACCGGCCACGCCCGCCGCTACCTACCCGGCCGTCGACGGCTCCCTCGGCACCAATCTGAAGCGACTCCAGGAAAGCGTGACGCCATGATGCCTCGGGCCCGCCTAACACTCGCGCTGGCCGCGGTCACGCTCGTCGCGTCCACCCTGACCGGGTGCGGGAGCACGCCTCCCGACCTGCAGCAGAGCACCGCCACCGAGTTGCAGGCCGGTGTGCGGAACGTCACAGCGGCCGCCGCGGCCGGCGACTTCGAGGCCGCCCAGGCCTCGCTCGAGGCCGTCCAGGCCGACCTGCTGACCGCGGCCGCGGCGGACGGGGTGAGCGCCGCCCGTGCTGCCGACATCCAGTCAGCCCTCAACCTGGTGTCCGCGGACCTGACCGCCGCGATCGAGGCGAGCAAGCCGGAGCCGACCGTGGCCCCGGTTCCAGCCCCGAGCCCGACGTCCGTTGACAACGGCAACGACAAGGACGACGGTAAATGCAAGAAGAACGACGACGGCTGCGACGACGAGGACTAGCGTCGGCCTCACCTCAGGAGGATACATGCCCCAGCAACTGATCGTCGGCGCCGGCATGGTCGGGCGACCGCTCGCCGAGCGTCTGATGATTCGAGGAGACCAGGTGACCGTCGGAACACGCTCCGGCGCGGCGGCACCCGGGGTAGAGTCTGTCGTGCTGAACGCGAGCGACGCCCAGACCTTCACCCGGGCGGCAACCGGCATGTCGACGATCTTTCTGTGCATCAACCCGCGGTACACCGACTGGCCCACCCAGTGGCCGCCGGTCATCGACGCGGCGCTGACGGCGGCATCCGTCACCGGCGCCCGCCTGGTGATGATGGGCAATCTCTACCCGTACGGGTCTCCGACCGGGCCGATGACCGAGCATTCGCCGGAAACGACCACCGAGACGAAGGGGCTCGTGCGCAAGGAGCTCTGGCACCGGGCGAGGGACGCGCACGACCGCGGCGAGATTCGGGCCGTCGAGGTGCGGGCGAGCGATTATTTCGGGCCGGGCGTCGTCGGCACTGCGCATCTCGACGACCGGTTCTTCAGAGCCATCCTGGAATCGAAGACCGCCCGGGTCGTGGGCCGGCCCGGGCGCGTGCACAGCTGGAGCTACCTGCCCGACATCGTGACAACTCTCGTGGCCGCCGCCGACTACCGGGGCGACTGGGGCCGGCTCTGGCATGTGCCGAGCACGGCCATCACCCGTGACGACATCGCCGCCCAGCTCAACCGCCGCTACGGCACGCACGGCACGGTGGCGGGCTACCCGCAGTGGCTGCTCAAATCGCTCGGCGCGCTGAACCCGATGATGCACGAGATCTGGGCCTCGAGCTATCAGCTCAGGGTGCCGTACATCATCGATTCCGCCGAAACCGAGCGCGAGCTCGGCGTCGGCAAGACCCCGTGGCCGGATGCCCTCGCCGCCACCGCGGACAGTTACCGCAGCTCAGGCGACACGGCCTGAGCCGCATGGCCGGCTTTCTCAGCGGGCGAGGAGCTTGTCCGCCGCGGCGCGGGCCCACGCCTCGGCGCCGGCGAGCGACTCGCGTGTGAGCGGGCCGTCCTGCTCGTGCCGTTCGACGACACGCTGGATGGTGTCGACGATGTCCAGAAACCCGATGGTGCCGGCGTGGAAAGCCGCCACGGCCTGCTCGTTCGCCGCGTTGAACACCGCGGGGTAGGTGCCGCCCGCGCGCCCGACCTGCTTGGCCAGGTCGACGGCCGGGAAAGCCGTCGTGTCGAGGGGCTCGAAGGTCCAGTTCTGCGGAATGGTCCAGTCGATCGGGGTGCCGACCGCCGCGACGCGGTTCGGCCAGTCCAGCCCGAGCGAGATCGGCAGACGCATATCCGGCGGGGACGCCTGGGCGATCGTCGATCCGTCGATGAATTCCACCATGGAGTGCACGACGGACTGCGGGTGCACGACCACATCGATGCGCTCGTATTCCACGTCGAAGAGCAGATGCGCTTCGATCACCTCGAGGCCCTTGTTGACGAGGGTGGACGAGTTGGTCGTGACGACGAGCCCCATCTCCCAGGTAGGGTGCGCGAGCGCCTCGGCCGGCGTGACGTCGGTGAGCTGCCCGCGTCGTCGGCCACGGAACGGGCCCCCGGATGCCGTCAGCACCAGGCGTCGCACCTCGCCGGCCGTTCCCGAGCGGAGCGCCTGCGCGATGGCGGAGTGCTCGGAGTCGACGGGCACGATCTGTCCCGGCGCCGCCAGCGACTTCACCAGGTCGCCGCCGACGATGAGCGATTCCTTGTTGGCCAGGGCCAGCGTGCGACCGGCTCGCAGGGCGGCGAGAGTCGGCCCGAGGCCCACCGAGCCCGTGATGCCGTTGAGCACCACGTCGGCCTCGACGTCGCGCACGAGCTCTTCGGCCTCGTCCGCGCCGAGCGCCGTGTGCTCGACCTCGAACTCGGCGGCCTGCGCCTCGAGCATCGTCCTGTTGTTGCCGGCGGAGAGCCCGACCACCTCGAACCGGGTGGGGTTGGCCTTGATCACATCGAGGGCCTGGGTTCCGATCGAGCCGGTCGACCCGAGAATTACAACTCGTCTGCGCATCCTGCAATTTTAGGTGGCGCCGCCGCCTTTCGTGGCGGGGCGGGCCGTGGCGGTAGGGTCCAAGGATGACCGGTTCCAAAGAAGATTCCCAGGATGCAACTCCCGTCGACCTGTCGGCGGAGGAATCGGAGCGCACGAAGCGCCCCGGATTCGTCTACTTTCTCGGTTACGGCATCATGGCGCCGATCGCCCGGCTGGTCTTCCGCCCCACCATCACCGGCCGGGATAACATCCCGCGCAGCGGCCGCGTCATCCTGGCCAGCAACCACCTGTCGTTCATCGACAGCATCGTGATTCCGCTGGTCGCACCTCGGCGCGTGCAGTTCCTGGCCAAGTCCACCTACTTCACCGGCACCGGGTTCACGGGTTTCGTCTCGCGCACCTTCTTCACCTCGATCGGAGCGGTCGGGGTCGAACGCGGCGCGGGGCAGGCCGCCCAGGACGCTCTCGACGCGGGCCGCAACATCCTCGAATCCGACAGCGCGTTCGCGATCTACCCGGAGGGAACCCGTTCCCTCGACGGCCGCCTGTACAAGGGCCGCACGGGCGTGGCATGGCTCGCCCTCACCACGGGGGCTGTCGTGGTTCCGGTCGGGCTGATCGGCACACAGGAGATCCAGCCGGTGGGAGCGAAATTCCCGCGCATCCGCAAGGTCACGGTCACCTTCGGCGAGCCCCTCGACCTGAGCCGCCACGGTTCCGCCGAGTCCGGCAAGGCACGGCGCGGCGCGACCGACGAGATCATGGCCGCGATCCACGCCCTGTCCCGTCAGGAATTGGCCGGCCGGTACAACGAGTCGCCGCCCTCGGGCACCCTGCAAAAGATCGCCGACCGGGTCTTCCCGCGCGAACGCGTCTAGCCGTTTTCGGGCCGGCCGAGCCGAGCATCCGCCGCCCGGAAACACCGCGGAAACGGGCGCGACCTAAGCTGGGGTCATGTCTGACACGTATTCGGTACCCCAGGAGCGCAAGCTCGTCACCGCCCTTCCCGGCCCCAAGTCGGTCGAATTGCAGGAACGCCGCCTGCGCGCGGTTTCCCGCGGTGCGGGCACGCTGGCGAACATTTATATGGATCACGGAGCGGGAGCGATCCTCGTCGACGTCGACGGCAACCAGATCATCGACCTCGGCTGCGGCATCGGCGTGACCACCATCGGTCACGCGAACGACGAGGTGGCCGCGGCCGCCGCGGCGCAGGCCGCCAAGCTCACCCACACCCTGTTCACCGTCACCCCGTACGAGAACTACGTGGCCGTCGCGGAGAAGCTCGCCGAGATCACCCCCGGCGACTTCGAGAAGCGCTCCATCCTGGTGAACACCGGCGCGGAAGCCGTCGAGAACGCCGTGAAGATCGCCCGCAAGTTCACCGGCCGGCGCGCCATCGTTGCCCTCGACCACGCGTTCCACGGTCGCACCAACCTGACCATGGCGATGACTTACCGCCCCTGGCCCGAGCGTGCCGGAATGGGACCGTTCCCCGGCGAGATCTACAGCGTGCCGACCAGCTACCCCTACCGTGACGGCCTGACCGGCGAAGAAGCCGCCGAGAAGACCATCGACTACATCAACACCCACATCGGCGCCACCGAGATCGCGGCCTTCTTCATCGAGCCGATCCAGGGCGACGGCGGCATCGTCATCCCCGCCCCCGGATTCTTCAAGCGCCTGAGCGAATTCTGCACCGAGCACGGCATCGTCTTCGTCTCCGACGAGATCCAGGCCGGCATCGCCCGCACCGGCGCCTGGTACGGCATCGAGCACCACAACGTGGTGCCGGACCTCGTCACCACCGCCAAGGGCATCGCCGGCGGATTCCCGCTCGCCGCCGTCACCGGCCGCGCCGACATCATGGACTCTGTGCAGCCCGGCGGCATCGGCGGAACCTTCGGCGGCAATCCGGTCTCGACCGCGGCCGCCCTCGCCGTCTTCGACCTGATCGAGCGGGACGACCTCCTCGGCGAGGCGCGGCGCGTCGAGAAGGCCCTCTGGGCGCGCATCGGCGACTGGCCGAAGCGGTTCTCGGTCGTGGGCGACGTGCGCGGCAAGGGTGCGATGTTCGGGGTGGAGCTCGTTCACCCGGGCACGACCACACCGTACCCCGAGGCTCTCACCGCGATCATCAAGCACGCGACCACCAACGGCGTCATCGTGCTGGATGCCGGCAGCTGGGACTCGGTGCTGCGCATCATGCCGTCGGTCGTCATCTCCGAGGCGCTGATCGACGATGCCGCCTCCGTGATCGAGGAAACCCTCGCCGCCTTGTCCGGCCTGTAGCACCGATAGAACCCCGGGTAGGTGGCGGCGAGCGTGCGGCGGAAGCCGTCTGATCGCCGCCGCCGCAGGGAGCACGGCCACCGACCGCACGTTGCGGTGACCGGGTCGGCGTCACACCTCAGTGTCGGCGAGCGCCACCGTCTGCGGCTGGTGAACGACGGGGAAGTTCACGGATGCGCCGATGAAACAGAGGCTGGCGGCCTCCGCGTGCAGGGACTGCGCGAGTTCGACCTGGCCGGGGTCGGCAACCGTGACGCGCGGTCGCAGGGTCACCTCGGTGAAGTGGCCGCCACCATCCGTCGTCTGGGCCATCGACCCGGTCGCGTCGTCGGTGTAGTCGACGACCTGCACGCCGTGCTTCACGGCGACGTGCAGGTAGCTCATCAGGTGGCATTCGCTGAGGGCGGCCAGCAGCAGTTCCTCCGGGTTCCAACGGTCGGCGTCCCCGTGGAAGGTCGGATCGGCCGATGCGCTGATCGGCTCCTTGCCGGGCGCGGTGATCAGGTGATCCCGGCCGTAGTCCCGGTAGCTGCTCGTGCCGGTGCCTCGGTTGCCTGTCCAGGCGATGTTCACGGCGTAGTGGTGGTGTGCACCGATCACGGCGCCTCCTTCGATTTGCGCGGCTCTGCGGGCCGATTCGCGGCCGACAACGGGCCGTAATGCGGCCAGGGAACCGATTGTCGCAGCAATTCGCCGCGCCTCCCGTCGCATCGATCGGTAAACTGGTCAGATCATGACTGACACGCTGACGCCTTCGACCTCCCCGTCCACCCCCGCCGCACCGGTTTACACCGTGCCGCAGGAACGCAAGATCGTGACCGCGATCCCGGGTCCGCGCTCGAAAGAACTCCAGCAGCGCAGGCTCGCCGTCGTCTCCGGCGGCGTCGCATCCGCTTTGCCCGTCTACATCGCCAAGGCGAACGGCGCCATCCTCGTCGACGTCGACGGCAACCAGTTCATCGACCTGGGCGCCGGCATCGGCGTGACCACGATCGGCCACACCGAGACCAGCGTGGTCGCGGCCGCCGTCGAACAGACCCAGGACTTCATCCACACCCTCTTCACCATCACGCCCTACGAGGAGTATGTGCGCGTCTGCGAGCTTCTCGCCGAGCACACCCCCGGCTCCTGGCCGAAGAAGTCGGTGCTGATCAACTCGGGCGCCGAGGCCGTCGAGAACGGTGTCAAGATCGCCCGCAAGCACACCGGCCGCCGCGCCGTCGCCGTGCTCGACCACGCCTACCACGGTCGCACGGTGCTGACCATGGCCATGAACTACAAGGCCATGCCCTACGCCACCGGCTACGGCCCCCTCGCCAGCGATGTCTACCACGCCCCCAGCTCCTACCCGTATCACGACGGTCTGAGCGGCGCGGATGCCGCGGCGCGCACGATCGCGTACCTCGAGAAGGTCGTCGGACCCACCGACCTGGCTTGCCTGGTCGTCGAGCCCATCCAGGGTGAGGGTGGCTTCATGGTTCCGGCCGAGGGCTACTTCAACGCCCTGCAGACCTGGTGCACCGCGAACGGCGTCGTCATGATCGCAGACGAGATCCAGAGCGGCATGGCCCGCACCGGCAAGTACTACGCCAGCGAGCACTTCGGCTGGACCCCCGACCTCGTGCTCACCGCCAAGGGCATCGCCGGCGGCATGCCGCTGGCCGCCGTCACCGGCCGCGCCGAGATCATGGATTCCTCGCAGCCCGGCGGCCTCGGCGGAACCTTCGGCGGTAACCCGGTCTCCTGCGCCGCGGCCATCGCGGTCTTCGAGTCGATTGAGCGAGGCGATCTGCTCGCCGAGGGTGTGCGTATCGAGAACACCCTGCGCGCCGGCCTCGGTTCTCTCAAGGAGAAGTACGACATCATCGGCGAGATCCGCGGTCGCGGCGCCATGATCGCCATCGAACTCGTGCAGCCGGGCACCGGTGACACGGAGAAGGCGCCGAACGCCGCCGCCGTGTCCTCCATCGCCGCCTACGCCGCCCAGCACGGCGTGTTGCTGCTCACCGCCGGAACCTACGGCAACGTGCTGCGCTTCCTCCCGAGCCTGGCCGTGAGTGATGCCCTCCTGAACGATGCCCTCTCGGTCATCGACGACGCCATCGCCGCGCTTTAGGCGCGAAGCACACACCGTGACAACGACATTCGAGGTGCCAATCCACGCCGGGCAGACGTTCTTCGTCCCCGATGCGGTCGAACTGGCCGTGGTCGAGCGCAGCGGCTTCATCGAATCGAGGCATGCCGGCAGCGCGGTCGTGCTCACCAGCGAGGGCGCGGTTTTGCGCGCCCTCGGCGATGTGACCACCCCGATCTTCCCGCGGTCGTCGATGAAGCCCTTCCAGGCCATCGCCGTGATGGCCAGTGGGGTCACCCTGCGCGGGGAAGACGCCGCCATCGCGACCGCCAGCCACACCGGAACGCAGCGCCACGCCGACCTCGTGCGCGGGCTCCTCGCCCGCGCCGGCATCCCCGAGACGGCGCTCGCCTGCCCGGCGGCCTGGCCGGACGACTCTCCCACCCGCGACGCCCTGGTGCGACTGGGGGCCGCCAAGGCCCCGATCTACATGAACTGCTCGGGCAAGCACGCCGCGATGCTCGTGGCCTGCCAGCAGAACGGCTGGGCGCTGTCTGGATACTTGGAGCCGGCGCATCCGTTGCAGAAGCGCATTCTCGACGTGGTGGAGCGCTTCACCGGCGAGCGGCCGTCGGCGTCGGGCATCGACGGATGCGGCGCGCCGGTTCACGCGCTGTCCCTCACCGCTCTGGCACGCGGCATCGCCCGCATCGCCACGTCCAAGTCAAACTCGCCGTTCGCGATCTACCGCGAGGCCGGCTTCCTCGGCGAGGCAATACGGCAGAACGGCTGGGTCATCGCCGGACCCGGCATGCCCGACACGGTCGTGATCGACCGCCTCGGACTGTTCGTGAAGACCGGCGCGGAGGGCATCTGCGTCGCCTCCGCCGCCAACGGCACGACGGTCGCCCTCAAGATTCTCGACGGCAGCCTGCGGGCAACCGCCATCGTGGCCCTGCGTCTGCTCGCGGACTCCGGTGCGATCGCACACAGCGACGTCGAGGCCATTCTGCCCGAGCTGCACCTGATGGTGCTGGGCGGCGGGCTCCCGGTCGGGGAGATCCGCGCCAGCTACGTGTAGGGCGCGGGCCGGGAGTCAGCCCAGTTTTGCCAGCCGCTTCTCCTTGGCCGCCCGGGATACCTGGGCGGTGACCACGATCACCAGGGCGAAAATGAACACCGCCGACGCGATCACGTTCGCCTCGGCCGGGATCCCCCGGGCGGCGGACACGTAGATGTACTTGGGGAACGTGGTGACGGCGCCGGAGTTGAAGTTGGTGATGATGAAGTCATCGAAGCTCAGCGCGAAGGAGAGCAGCGCGGCCGCCAGGATGCCGGGCAGCAGGAGCGGAAAGGTGATCCGCGCGAACACCTGGGTTGCCGAGCCGTAGAGGTCCCGGCCGGCCTCCTCGAGCGCGGGGTCGAGGCTCGCGACACGCGCCTTGACCGTCACCACCACGAAGCTGATGCAGAACATAGTGTGAGCCAGGATGATCGTGGACATGTCCTTCGGCACGCCGAGCGACAGGAACTGCGCGGCCAGGCCGGCGCCGAGCACGACTTCCGGCGTGGCCATCGGCAGGAACAGGAGCAGGCTCGTCTGCGACCGGAACCGGAACCGGTACCGCACGAGGGCGATCGCGATCATGGTGCCGAGCGTGGTCGCGGCCACCGTGGCCACTACGCCGATCAGGATGCTGTTGCCGAACGCCTCGCAGACGGCGCCGTTCTGAACTTGGCACACGTTCAGCCACTTGTCGAAGGTGAACCCGCGCCAGGTGATGTTGGACTTGAGCGAGTCGTTGAACGAGAACACGAACGTGTAGACGATCGGCACCATCAGGAAGATCAGCGCCAGCACCGTGTAAAGCGGCAGCAACCACTTGCCCAGGGAGATTTTCACAGCAGCTCCTCCGTGCCCGACCGTTTGACGTAGACGCTCACGATCACCAGGATCACCGACATCAGGATGATCGACAGCGCGGCCGCCGCCGGATAATTCTGCAGCACCAGGAAGTTGGCCTCGATCACGTTACCGATCATCTGGGTGTCCGGTCCGCCGAGGAAGTCCCGGCTCGCGTTGATGTAGTCGCCGGCCGCCGGGATGAAGGTCAGCAGGGTTCCGGCCACGATGCCGGGCATCGACAGCGGGATCGTGATCTTGCGGAACACGTCGAACGGATGCGCGTAGAGGTCGCTGCCGGCCTCGAGGTAACGCAGGTCGAGCCGTTCGAGCGTCGTGTAGAGCGGCAGGGTCATGAACGGGATGAAGTTGTAGGTGAGCCCGAAGATGACGGCGAAAGCAGTGCCCGTGAAATGGGCATCCGGTGCCAGCAACGACAGAGCCTTGAGCGAGGTGATCACGAACGACTCGTCGGACAGGAGCTGCTTCCAGGCCAGGGTGCGCAGCAGGAAGCTGATGAAGAACGGGGCGATCACCAGCACCAGCATGAGGCTCTGCAGCAACGGCCAGGGCCGCGCCTTCACGCCGATGAAGTACGCCAGCGGGTAGCTGAACACCAGGGCGAGCAGCGTGGCGATCAGCGCGTAGCCGAAGGAGCGCATGATGTGCGGCCAGTAGGCCGTGATCACGTCGACGTAGTTCTCCCAGCGGAAGGCGTAGGAGTACTGGCCGACGTCGCCGAATTCCGAGGGAGCCTGGAACGACGTCAGCAGCAGCGAGACGAGGGGGGCCAGAAAGAACAGCACCAGGTAGAGGATGCCCGGCAACAGCAGGAGCAGCGCGATCGGGCTCTTCCGGCGCGGCGCCGGTTCGGGCGCGGTGGTGCTGGTGGAGAATGCCGCGAACGCCACCCTAGGCTCCCTCAAGCTCCGTGAGCAGGGAGGAGCGTTTCTGGGTCGCGATGCTCCGGGTGCTGTCGTCCGCCTCGAAACGGGGCTCCGCCGAGGCGTCGTCCTCGAGCCCGAAGCCGTGTTCGATGTTCCAGTCCAGCCAGACCTCGGACCCCTCATGGGCGACGGGGCCGAACGCCATGTTCTGCGCGAAGACGATGAGGGTGCCGACGCCGGCGACCTCGACCAGGTACTGGGTGCTGACCCCACTGAACGAGACGTCGATCACCCGGCCGGGACCCATCAGGTTGCGGGCGACGTCGGCGACGGGTTCGGTCACGTGCAGGGTCAGCTTCTCCGGGCGGACGCCGATGGTGACCTCGCCGGCGTGCCGGTGCGCGCGCGCCGCCGGAACCACGACTTTCTGGCCGGCCACGGCCACGGAGATGGCCTCGCTCGTGCTACCGACCACGGGGCCGGTGAACAGGTTCGACTGGCCGAGGAAGTTAGCGACGAACGCCGTGCGCGGCAGCTCGTAGAGTTCCTCGGGGGCGCCCATCTGCTCGATCCGGCCCTTGTTCATGACCGCGACGGTATCGGCCATGGTCATGGCCTCCTCCTGGTCGTGGGTGACGTGCAGAAACGTGAGGCCGACCTCCTCCTGGATGGTCTTCAGCTCGAGCTGCATCTGGCGCCGCAGCTTCAGGTCGAGCGCGCCGAGGGGCTCGTCGAGCAGCAGCAGGGCCGGCCGGTTGACGATCGCGCGGGCGAGGGCCACGCGCTGCTGCTGTCCGCCGGAGAGCTGTTGCGGGCGGCGGGCGGCGAGGTGGTCCAGTTCCACCAGGCGGAGCGCCTCGTGAGCCTTGGCGACCGGGTCGTCGATCCGCCGGCGGCGCAGCCCGAAGGCGACGTTCTCCAACACCGTCATGTGCGGGAAGAGGGCATAACTCTGGAACACCGTGTTGACCGGACGCTGGAAGGATTTCTGGTTCGTCACATCCGTGCCCCCGATCAGGATGCGCCCGGCCGTCGGTTCCTCGAGGCCGGCCACCAAGCGCAGGGTCGTGGTCTTGCCGCAGCCGGACGGGCCGAGCAGCGCGAAGAACGACCCCGCGGGGATCTTCAGGTCGAGATGCTCAATGGCGGTGAAGCCCGGGAACCTCTTCTGGATGCCCACCAGCTCCAGGTCGGCCCCCGCGCTGGCGAACTCTCCGTTGGCCATCCCTACGAGCCCAGCAGGATGCCCTGGAAGGCGGCGTCGTACTTTTGCTCCTCCGCGCCGGTCAGGGTGCGGAAGACGCGAGCCTTGGCCAGGGTCGTGTCGTCCGGGAAGATCAGCTGGTTGTTCGCGAGCTCGGGGTCGATCGCCATCGCGGCTTCCTTGGCGCCGGCAACGGGGGTGATGTAGTTCACGTAGGCGGCGACCTCGGCGGCGACGGCCGGGTCGTAGTAGTAGTCGATGAGTTTCTCGACATTCTTCTTGTGCGTGGAGCCGATCGGCACCAGAAAGTTGTCGTTCCAGAGGGTGCCGCCCTTGTCGGGGACCACAAACTCCCATTTGTCCCCGTTCTCGGCGTTGAGCTGCACGATGTCGCCGGACCAGACGATGGCGGCGAGGGTGTCCTCGTTGATGAGGTCTTCCTTGTACGCATTGCCCTTGATGTTGCGAACCTGGCCGTCGCCGACCTGTTTCTCCAGCACGTCGATCGCGGCGAAGAACTCGTCGTCGCCCCAGTCGCCCGCGATGTCGACACCCATGTCGAGCATGATCAGTCCCATGGTGTCGCGCATCTCGGACAGAACGCCGACCCGGCCCTTGAGGTCGGAGCTCCACAGGTCCTCGACCGAGGCGATGCCGTTCGGAAGTTTCTCCTTGTTCCAGCAGATGCCGGCGAACCCGCCCTGCCACGGCAGGCTCATCTTGCGGCCGGGGTCGAACCCGACGTCTTTCAGGGACGGGAGCAAGTTTTTCAGGTTGGGGATGTTGGCCTGGTCGAGTTCCTGGGTGTAGCCGAACCGGATCCAGCGGCCGACCATCCAGTCGGTCAGGCAAACGGTGTCGGCGCCGATGTCCTGACCGAGGGCGAGCTGGTCCTTGACCTTGCCGTAGTAGGTGTTGTTGTCGTCGACGGCCTCGGTGTACTCGACCTTGATACCGGTTTCGGCCGTGAACGCATCCAGTGTGGGGTAGTCGCCGGCGTCATCGACGTCGATGTAGAGCGCCCAGTTGTCCCAGCGCACGAGCTTGCTGCTGTCGGACTCGTCGGGGGCGGCGGTGGGCTTCGTGGCCCCTCCGGTCGAGCATGCGGCGAGCGCCAGGGCTGCGGCCCCGCCACCGGCTCCGGCGAGCAGAGCGCGGCGCCCCATCGTGGTCGCCCGGGCCTGTCGGACCAGCTGAGCGATCATGGGATCTGCGGGCAACGGCCTGGGCTTCATGGTCGGGTCTCCTTGCACTTCTCAGCGGATGAGCTCTCACAGCTTTCATTGCGAGTTGCTAGATACTTGCACAGGAGCGCCTCCTGCGCACCCAAGAGTGACCGAATCGTTAATTTTTGGTCAGATCACGCACGAAATCAGCACTCTATGGCGACACTCTCAATCGAAATGAGCTGTTCGGCGGCGGTAGGATTTCGCTCAGGCCAGAGTGGTCCACCGCCCGGAGGTCCACCGCTGAGGGTTTGAACCAATTCGACGGAGATTTTCACCATAAGGGCCGTTTTTGGCCCCAAAAACGATTTTTGAATCAAAATCTCCGTCGAATTCGTTAGACAAGGGAGCGCCATGAAGGTCGCAGTTCCGGCAGAAATCAAGAACAACGAGTTCCGGGTGGCGATCACCCCGGCCGGCGTACACGACCTCGTGGCGCACGGGCACGAGGTGTTGATCGAAACGGGGGCCGGGCTCGGCTCCGGGCTCAGCGACGAGAACTATGCGGCGGCGGGCGCGACGATCATGCCGGATGCCGCGTCAACCTGGGCCGCCGCCGACCTGCTGCTCAAGGTGAAGGAGCCCGTGGCGAGCGAGTACGGTTATTTTCGCCCCGATCTGCTGCTGTTCACCTACCTGCACCTGGCCGCGGAACCCGCCCTGACCCGTGCGCTGCTGGAGGGCGGTGTCACCTCGATCGCCTACGAGACCGTGCAGCTGCCGACGCGGGCGCTGCCGCTGCTCGCGCCGATGAGCGAGGTTGCGGGCCGCCTGGCACCCATCGTCGGCGCCAATGCGATGCTCAAGCCCAACGGCGGACCGGGCCTGCTCGTGCCCGGGGTGCCCGGAACGCATCCGGCTCGGGTCACCGTGCTCGGCGGGGGCGTGGCCGGCACGGCAGCCATGCAGGTCGCCCTCGGGCTCGGCGCCCAGGTGACCGTGCTCGACACCAACCTGTTCCGCCTGCGCGAAATCGACGCGCTGTACTACGGGCGGGTGCAGACCATCGCCTCGAACAGCTACGAGATCGACCGGGCGCTGGTGTTGTCCGACCTGGTGATCGGATCGGTCCTGATCCCCGGGGCCAGGGCCCCCAAGCTAGTCAGCAACGAGCTCGTGGCCCGGATGAAGCCGGGCAGCGTGCTCGTGGACATCGCTGTGGATCAGGGCGGCTGCTTCGCCGACTCCCACCCGACGACGCACGCCGATCCGACGTTCACTGTGCATCAGTCCCTGTTCTACTGCGTGGCGAACATGCCCGGGGCCGTGCCGAGCACCTCCACCTATGCGCTCACCAACGCCACGCTTCCCTATGTTCGGCTGATCGCGAACCGAGGCTGGAAGGACGCGCTCCGAACGGATGCCGCGCTCGCTTTCGGCCTGTCCACGGTCGGCGGCCTCATCACCAGCGGCCCGGTCGCGAGTGCGCACTCGCTGCCGCTCCGCGGTCTGGTGGACGCGCTGGCCTGATCCACGGCGGGACGGCGGCGGGGCCGGCACCGCTGAACTGTGCTGTGGGACTGTGCTGCGGGACTTCGCGGCCGGCGGCTACACGACCTGGGCCCGCAGCGTGGCCCGGTGCACGGCGCCGTCCGGGCGCAGTACCCACACCCGACCTCGGTTGGGTGCCAACGGCGGAGGCAGGTCCCGGCGTCGGCTGATGGCCCGGTAGTCGGCCAGGCTGCAGCCGTCGAAGACCAGGTCCGCGTGCGGGCGCAGGGCACCCAGCAGGGACCACTGCGCCTGCCACGCGTCCACGTCTCCGACGAAGGCGGTGCCTGATTGTGACTCACTCAGCCGGAGCGACGCGCCTGCTCGCGCGGCCTCCGCCAGCTCGCCGTGGGACACCGCGGCGAGGTCGACGACCCGCGCACCGGGAACCGTTCCCAGCACTGCGGCCGAGCAGGACGGCGAGTCCGACACGACGAGAAGGGTCTGCCCGGGCCGCCCCAGGAGTGCGGCGGCATCCGTGAGTGGCTCGATGTCCCGCTGCGCCGCGACATCCGGGATTGCACCGCTCTGCTCCGGCGCGAGGAGCTGGATGCGATGGTCCTGCCAGCTCCCGCCGCCGGGCGGAAGGCGGTCGTCGAACAGGGCAGCCACTCCTCCGGCCGCGACGTGCTCGGCGACATCGGGCAGGCGCAGCACCAGCCGTCTCTGGCACAGGGCAGGCAGGGACTGCAGCGATCCGGTGAGCCTTTGCGCGGCGATGACGATCCGCAGGCCGCCCTCCGCGCCGTCGCGGAGCAGCCCGACGAGCAGTTCGAGGGCCGCCGGACGGTGCTCCTGGTCCCAGCGGGCGTGCACGCTATCGAAGTCGTCGAGAAGCAGCAGCCGGGCAGCCGGACTCTCGCCGGCGTCGAGGCATTGGCGCGCCTTGACGAGGCAGTCCCACACCGCCTCGACGTCCGCTCCGAGCAACACGGCATCTCCAACGGGCGCGAACCCCGCCGCGACCGACGCCAGCGCCGTTGACTTGCCCGAGCGGGGACCGCCGATCACGAGCAGGCTGCCCTCGGCGATCGGCTCGTAGCGGGCCACCCGGTAGCGCTGCAGTTCCGGCTCGTCGAGCAAGCCCAGCAGACCGCCGGGCGCGGCACGAGCGTCGGGAACGGCACGGTCGTGCCCGGCCGCCACCGCGGCGCCGCCGAACGCACTCTCGTCGGCCGCCGTTCCGCCCGCGACGAGGGCGAGGAGGTCCTCGCGGCTTACCGTCTGAGGTAGCAGGTCGAGCCAGGGGCGCCGAGGGTTCGGCGCATCGGCGTCCGCGGCTGCGAGGGAGCGGATCTCGCGAGGCGAGGTCGTCGCCACCTGGCAGAGCACGGGCCCCGAGGAGTCCGCGGCGATCAGGCAGCGGCCGGCTTGGTCCGCGCCGAGGGCCGCGGCCGCATCCGTGCCCAGCACCGCCACGCTGTCGGCGCGGTTGTTCACCCGCAGCGACACCCGCAGCGTGCAGTTGGCGAGCAGGGCGTCACGCACCACACCGGTGGGCCGCTGGGTGCAGAGGATCAGGTGCACGCCCAGCGACCGGCCCCGCGCGGCTATGTCGACGAACAGAGCGTGCAGGTCGGGGAATGCGGTGAGCATGGTCGCGAATTCGTCGACCACGATCACGAGCCGCGGAAGCGCCCCGCCGGCATCCTGCCTCCGCAGGTCCACGATGTCACGCGCGCCGGCACGCCCGAGTACGCGTTCGCGATACCGCAGCTCGGCGGCCAGGCTGTCCAGCGCCCGGGCGGCCTGGTGCACGTCCAGGTCGGTGATCAGACCCACGCAGTGTGGAAGGGCGCAGAGCGGGGCGAACGCGGCCCCACCCTTGAAATCGACCAGCAGGAACGTCACCTCGTCGGGGCCGGCCGCCGCCGCCATCGCCGCCACCCAGGTCACCAGCAGTTCGCTTTTGCCGCTGCCGGTCGTGCCGCCGACGACCGCGTGCGGCCCTGCCCCGACCAGGTCGAGCGACACCTCCCCCGCTTCTCCCACCCCGATGACGCAGCGGAGGTTCGGCGATTGGGGCTGCCCATGCGGTGCCCGATTCCCGGGCTGGAAGCCGGAGAGCTCACCAAGGGCAACGGATGCGGGGACCCGCCGCGCATTCTGGACCAATCCAGCCGCCGCGGCCCGGGCGCTTAGCACGCGGGCGACCACGATCGCCTGTTCGACGGTAATCAGCTCGGGCCGGAAGCCACTTCCCCAGGCGTGCACGCTGGAGCGCAGCACCTCAGCCCGGCCGGGACCCTGCACCCGCACGATGGTGGCGCAGCCCCACGGCAACTCGGCGAGAGTCCCGGCCAGGGCGACGACCAACCCCGACCCCGGGGGTGCCCCGCCCAGGGGTGCCCCGCCCGACGGCGCCTGGCAGATCACGAGGCGGCGGGCGCAGGACTGCCCGGTGTCGTGCGGGAGGGCGACCGCCCATTCCCAACCGCGATCAGGCACGGTGAGTCCGACCTGGTCTGGAGCCAGGGAGCAGGCCAGCTGCACCAGCAGCCCGCGGGCCAGCGCCTGCCCGAGCGACAGCGGTCCGACGATGCCGATACCACCGCCGGCATCGGCGTCGATCGGTGCCTCGGTGAGCGCGGCAGCCCAGTCGCGCACGTCGCGATGCTCGTCGGGAGCGGCGCCGCCGTCGAGGCGTAGCCCGCTGGGCACCGCACCGGAGCCCAGGCTCACGTCTGCTCCCGAACCGGTCCAACGGATGGCGGCGTGCGGGGCGGCGACGATGCTGTTGGCCGAGGGCGTGCGCCGCCAGTGCGCGCGAAGCAGCTCCTCATGGCGCAGGGCCACCTCGGCCCGCAGTGTCGCCAGTGCCTGCTCCTGGTCGAGGGCGTTGGTGCGCCGGGCGCGGCGGCCCGTGCGCCGCGCGTCGAGCATGCCGGCCACGGCGATGACCGGGCCGAGCACCGCGAAGATCAGCACGAAGGCTGAGCCCGTGATCAGCCAGATCGCCCCGGCCGCGGCCAGCGGCGCCACGCTTGCGATGAGCGGGAAGCCAAGCGGCGGCAGGGCGGCAGGGCGGGTGGGGAGGGTCAGCGGGACATCGGCTCGGATCACCGCATCAGTCCATCACTCCGGAGGCAGGCGCGACCGCGCGCGCCGGCATCCGTCCCGGGATGACGGCCGGCCGGGTTGGGGAGGGGCCGGCTGAGTGAGTCCGGATCGATCGGTTGCATCGCTCACAGCGTCGAACGAATTCGACGGAGAATCTCGTTTGTAACTGCTTTTGCAAAATATTTCGGGCTGTTTTGGGCAAAATCTCCGTCGAATTCGTTCGGGTCGACTGCGTCCGCGTCGGCGTCGGCCCGGCGGCGGCAGCGGCGTCGGCTCGGCGGCGGCAGCGGCGCGGCACCGGCACCGGCACCGGGCATAACCGCCGCGGAACACTCCAATCCGCGGACCTTCAGCGCCCACGGTCATTGGGCACACTCATCTGGCCGGGGAGGGGTCAGTTGGTGAGGGACTAGTTGAGGATGAAGAACTGGTCCGCGATCTCGACCCGGGAACCACGCGGCACCAGATAGCGCCGGCCGGGTTCGCAGCGCACCGCCACCGCATCCGGGCGACGGATGATGGTGCCATTGCCCGAGTACCGGTCACTGACCCAGAACTCGCCGTCGTGCTGGCCGAACTCGAGGTGGCTCTTCGACACCGAACGGCCGAGGTCGTTGATCTGCACCAGGATGTCGACGCGTTCGGTCGGCTGGGGCAGCGGCCGGCGACCGATCAGGCCGGTGCCGAGGGCCGAGATCGTCTCCCCCGTGCTGAACTGGAGCACGAACAGGGACGCGGTAGGGGCGGGGGCGGGTTCCGGAGCCTGGAGCGGCACTGGGGCGGGAGCCTCGACCGGGGCGGACACGACCGGCACCTCGACCGGAGCCGACACGACCGGCACCTCGACCGGGGCGGACACGACCGGCACCGACACGACCGGCACCGAGATCACGGAGCGCCGACGGAGCGGCAGGATGACCGTTGTGTCGCTGGGCCGCGGGTCCGGTCGCTTCCGGGTTAGCGGGGTGGCCGTGCTCGAGCTGCCGCATTCGCCGCAGAACATGGCGCCGACGGGAAGCTGCGCACCGCAGATCAGACAGTTCATGGGCGGGCTCCTCCCGGTGCAGGGCCGCTCCCGCTCGGGGCAGTTCGGCGAACGGATGCCCCTCCAGCGTACCGACCCAGCGAACGCAACGACACGAGGGCCCGAAGCCGGTCGGTGCGCCTGCTCCCCGCGTTGAGCGAGCGACGCAGGTCGGTGACCGCGGTCCACACGTCCTCGGCGGCGGCATTGCCCGGCCGTTCCGGGGAGAACACGGCACGGTCAACGGCGACCGCCAGTGTCAGAGGTTCCGCTCCCGGCACCAGCGCGGCCAGTTCCGTGCGGGTGGCCCCCACCGGAACATCGATGCCATGGTCCACGGCGGCGTCGGTGAATTCTCGCCAGCCGCCCCGAATCCGGTCGAGCGGTGTGGACCGGGTGCGGCGCAGCTGCCGCCTGCGTGCTTTGGCCAGGGCGATCAGCAGGAGGGGCGAGATCAGCACGCCGAGACCGAGGAGCGTCCAGGCGGCGATGGTCGCCGCGGCGAGCAGGAAGACCAGCAGCGGGTTGAGCGGTTCCGGCGGGTCGTCGCTGGTGCTCTCCGGCGGGGCTGGCTCGCGCAGTTCCACCGGGTCGGGGAGGGCCGGGGGCACAACCGACTGCGGCCGGGAAACCACCGACGGGTCATCGGGGGCCCGAGCCGGGATGTCCCGCACGGCCGGGTTCGGATCGATCGTGGCCCAGCCCTCGGTGGAGGAAACCTCAATCCACGCCGAGATGTCGGAACCGACGACGGGGACCGCCTCGGCCCCGGAGGCGGCCTCGGCGCCGGCGGCCGCCTGCGGCACGAAGCCGATGACGACCCGGGCCGGGAAGCCGAGCCGGCGCGCCATCAGGGCCGCGGCCACGGCGTATTGCTCGGCGTCGCCGAGCATGGGCTGGTCGGTGAACAGCTCGCTGATGCGGTCGGCGCCGTGCCCGGACCGGCTCGCCGGTTCGTCCGGGAGGATGCCGTGGCTGATGTAACCATCCGTTTTCAGGCCGTCGAGCATGGCCTGCAGCTGCACACCGGGCGGGTCGCCGGCTTGCACGTAGCGGGCGAGCGCCTGTTCGACCTCGTCCGGCAGAACGGCGGGCGCAGGCAGCATAGCGCTGCCGGGGCGCAGGTCGGCCAGGCTGTCCGGTGACCGCGGGATGACGCCCACGCTCTGGTAACCATCGCCCCGGACCAGCCCGGTGAGCACCGCGGCCATGCCGCTGTTGTCGTTGTAATAGAAGGAGTCGGAGCGCAGGATCCGGGTGGGGCCGTTGAACGTGATGCGTTCGAGCTGGCCGGCGCCGGGCACCCAGACGCCGGTGTAGCCCTCGACGGTCACCGTGAGGGTGGCCGGGTCGCCGTCGACCAGGGACTGGTCGAGACGGTCCGGCAGCCGGGTGAAGGAGCCGGACGCGCTGCTGACCTGGTCGCTGCCGACCGAGTAGACGATTCCGTCGTAGCTGTCCAGGGTGGCCAAGCGGAGGCGGCCGCCGCTCGGGAGGCCGGTCACCTCGAGGAGCACCGCATCCGCCCGCCCGGCCTGCAGGTAACCGCGGAATTCGCTCAGCGGGCTCGGGTAGGCCCGAGGGTCGAACGGCTGCTGCACCCGAGCGCGCAGCACGTCGCGCGGCACGTCGGCCGGCAGCACGACCGCGGCCCCGGTTCCGGCGGCGATCGCCACCGCCACGATCACGGCTGCGCTGACCAGCCCGCGGGCCGCCGCGAGCCGCCGGTCGGACGACGACGCCGTGCTGCGGCGGGATTGCTGCAGGGCGAGCCGCACGCCGGAACGGCGGCGCATCCAGCGAAACCAGAGCAGCCAGAACAGGAGCACGACGAAGAGGCCGAGGCCGGTTCCGATCGGCATGGTCGCGACCGTCGGGCCCAGCACGATGCCGCTGACGAACAGGATGGCGGGGGCCAGTGTGCCGAGCTCGCCGACCGGGGCGCGGAGGGCGACCGACAGCCCGATCACGGTGCTGAGCAGCACCAGGATGAAGGCGGGCACGAGCAGCGCCTGATAGGAACCGACCGGAAGCACGATGGTGACGAGCTGTTTCCAGCTCAGCGCGGTCGCGGCGAGCAGGTCGAGCAGGCCGTCCGGGGTGGGCAGGATGCCGCGCACCGCCCGACCGGGAACGGCCAGTGGCACCCCGGCGAGTAGGTAGACCCCCACGGTGGAAAGCGCCACCAGCCAGGTGCCCCAGCGGAACAGCGCCCCCAGTATGGCGACGACGGTACCCAGCCCGAAGGTGACGCCGACCAGCACGATGAACTCGCGGCTCTGATAGGCCGGCCAGAGCGAGGCGCTCGCGATCAGGGTCGCCAGGAGCAGCCCGACGGTGTTGCCGACGATGAAGCGCCAGTCCAGACGGATGCCGCGGACCGCCATCCCGCCTCGGCGCGCGCCGCCCGTCCTCATCCCTCGCGCGCTCATGCCGCCTTCGTTCGGGCGAGACTGTGCTGCAGGTCGTCGAGGTAGCCGATGGTGAGCACGCTCAGCTCGGCCACGCGGCGGAGGCTGGGGACGGTCTCCGGGGCGCAGATCACGGCGACCACGTCGACGCCGGCCGGGAAACGGCTGGCGGCCGTGCGCACCTGGGTGAGGGTGGTGGCCGACCCACACACCAGGAAGGCCACCGAGATGCCGGCCACGGTGTCCGCTGCGGCCCTGGCCAGCTCGCTGACCGGCAGGGCGGCCAGGGAGCGTTCCACGCCGCTGAGATCGTCGAGCAGCCGGGTGCGGGTGAGGGTGCTCAGCGGACGGAGTCCCGGCATCCGTCGTCGGCTGGAGTCCGGCGGCACCGCACTGGCGACAACGGAGACCGTGCGCGCGTCGCGGATGGCCCGCACCCCCAGGCTGCCGGCGACGCTGACGGCCATCTCGAATTCGTCCTCGCCGGCATAGTCGGACTGCGCCAGGCTGAGAGCGACCATGAGGTGGCTGCGGCGGGATTCCTCGAACTGGCGCACCATGTAGCGGCCGGTCTTCGCGGTGCTCTTCCAGTGGATGGTGCGCCGCTCATCCCCGGGCACGTATTCGCGCAGCGCGTGGAACGAGACGTCGCTGTTGGTCAGGTCACGGGTGGGATTGCCCTCAAGGTCGCGGATGAAGCCCGTGCTCATGCTCGGGATCGAGACCGTGCGCGGGTGCACGAACAGCGAGACCTGTTCGGCCCAGACGATCTCCCGGCGCAGTAGCCCGATCGGGTCGGCGCGCGCCGTCCGCACCGGACCGATCGGGATCACGCCGCGTCTGCGGGTCGGCACGATGAAGACGTCCGAGAAGTCCTCGCCGCGGGCGAGGCTCGGCATCGAGAATTCGGCCAGCCCGGAGCCGACCGGCACCTCGACGCCCACGCCCGGCAACCTCCGGCGGGTCGGGTTCCGCACGCTCACCTGGCCGGGCACCCGCTCCCCCACGACCACCCGATCCACGGGCAGGTGCAGGTGGATCTCGAACGCGTTCCGACCGATCAGGAAACAGGATGCCGCCACCAGGAGCACGAGCCCGGCCCAGCCGATCACGATCAGCTCGGTCCAGCCCAGCGCATAGCCGAACAGGAACGAGACCCCCACGACCGCCAGGACGGCCCAGCCGAGCGGGGTGACCACGGACAAGACCGCACGCAGGGCGCCGGCGACACGAGCACCGCATTCCAACCCGAACCGGACTCCCGCCGCGACGAAGTCGGCCAGCCGGCCGTCACCGGAGACTGCGACCGGCGAAGTAGCGGGCGGCGCGGGCGCGAGCAGCGCAGGCGCGGTAGCTGTGCCTGCGCCCGGACCCGGCACGATCTGCGTCACGCAGCCTGCCTGTCGCTGGGCGGCGGAGTCTCGATCAGCACCCGGGCGATCACACTGGAGGCGGTGACGCCGTCGAATTCGGCTTCGGGGTCGAGCACGAGCCGGTGCGCGAGCACGGCGTCAGCCAGCTCCTTGATGTCGTCGGGCACCACGTAGTGGCGGCCGTTCGCGGCGGCGAGGGTCTTCGCGGTGCGGATCAGCGCGAGCGCCCCGCGCACGCTGACGCCCAGACGTACCTCGGAGCTCGTGCGGGTGCCGTCGATCAGTCGCGCCACGTAGTCGTTGATGGTGGCGTCGACGTAGACGGTGCGGGCCAGGGCGGCGAGTTCGACGACGGTCGCCGCGGACACCACCGGAGGCACGGTCACCTCGTGCGCGCGCTGCCCGGCACCTTCGAGGATGCGAATGGTCGAGGCGTGGTCCGGGTAGCCGATGGAGGCCTTCATGATGAATCGGTCCAACTGCGCCTCGGGTAGCCGGTATGTGCCGGCCTGCTCGATCGGGTTCTGGGTGGCGATCACCATGAACGGGGCCGCCACCGGGTGGGTGACGCCGTCGGCGGTGATCTGACCCTCCTCCATCACCTCGAGCAGCGCGGCCTGGGTCTTCGGGCTGGCCCGGTTGATCTCGTCGGCCAGCACGATGTTGGCGAAGACCGGCCCGCGGTGGAATTCGAACGCCCCGCTGCGCTGGTCGTAGATGCTCACTCCGGTGATGTCGCCTGGCAGCAGGTCGGGGGTGAACTGCACCCGGTTGCTGGTACCGCGCACGCTCTGTGCGATGGCGCGCGCGAGCGAGGTCTTGCCGGTGCCGGGCACATCCTCGAGCAGCAGGTGTCCGCCGCTGAGAAGCGCGGTGAACGACATCCGGATGACGTGGTGCTTGCCCAGCAGCACCTGCTCGACCCCGGTCACCAGTCGGTCGAAAACGTCGGCGAACTGGGCCGCCTGCTCCGCGGTCATCGTCATGGGGTGATCACTTTCGTTGGTTCACGGCGCATAGGTATAGGTCTGATTATTCACGGTCAGCGCCAGAAGCACGGCGCCGGCCGGCGGGGGCGGCGCGTCGGTGCCGAACCTGCAGGTGTTCGGGGAGTCGGCATCCCGCGGGGTCACCGTGGCGTCGCCGGGCACCGAGCAGCTGTAGGCGGCGGGAAGGCCGTTGTTCTGAGGCCCGTTGGTCCAGCTGATGACTCCGGTGGCCGGGTCGTAGGCAAGCCCGGTCACGGTGAAGCTGACGGAGGCCTCGGGCGCGGTCAGCGTGCCCGACCACGGCCCGCACGAGCCCCAGTCGGTACAGGCCGAAACCTGATAACGCACAATCTCACCGAACGGGAGACTCAGAAGTTCGCGCGGCCAGCCGGCCCCGCTGAAGACGACCTCGGATCTCGGAACGAACCCGCCGGAGCCGTCGACCGCGCGCAGCCGGTAGTCCCGGATGCCCGCACTCGGGTTGATCCCGTCGACGCGCAGATCCCAGGCATCGCCCCGCGCCGCCATGGTGCTCTGCACATCGGTGACCGGTCCGGGCGCCGGGCGCACGAGAACGCTCGCCACCGCCGTCGGGGCGCAGCCGGCCTTGTTGTACCCCCAGACGGCGAAGTAGTAGCGGCCGTTGTCCGCGAGGAGGCTGTCGAACACGGTGCTGTTCGCGTCGCCGCCGAGCGCCTTCTGCTGGGCGACGATGCCGCCCTCTGTCGGTGGCTGAAGCTCCCCCGACGCGGACACCGTGCACGCCTGCGCACCCGTCGGAACCTGATCTTCGCGCAGCCGCTGCACGAAGTAGCCGCCGATGAGGGCGCCGCGGCCGTCAAACCCGTCCCACGTCACGGTCACCGCTCCGGCGGCGTCGGCCGCGCTGGCCGTGATCGCGCCGGCGCGGGCCGGGCCGAACGGCGTCGCACTCCCGGCCGCGCTGTTCCAACCGGCCAGGGCCGGGTAGGCGTCGTTGCGGGCGCTGACCGTGAAGGGGGTGTTCACGCCGTTGACGAGGCCCATCACGTCGACGGAGCAGGTTCCCGCCGCGCAACTCGATCCGGAAGCGCTGACCTCCTCCTGGACGGCGCCGTTCCGGGTCACCACATAGCCGCGAATCGCCGTCCCGCCGCCCACCGGGGCAACCGTGTTCCAGCGCAGGCGCAGCCCGCCGTCGAGCGGCTCCGCAACCAGGCCGGTCGGCGCGGTCGGCACCGAGTCGGACCAGACCCGATCGGACAGCATGGTCGCCTCGGACAGCCCGATCCCGTTCTGCGCGGCGACCGACACACGCAGAGCATTGCCCTGGCCGTTGCCGGGCGTCGCGACCTGGCAGGAGGTCGCTGAGCAGAGCGAGGTGGACAGCACGGCCCCCGACGCGGCGTCGAGGAGGGAAATCTGATACCCGGTGATCGCCGAGTTGTTGAAGGCCCCGGCGTTGAACGAGAAGGACAGGCCCCGATCGAAGAAGCCGGTGACGCGCAGGCTGGACACCGGGTCGGGTTTGTCCTGCACCGAGATGCGCACGGTGCCCCAGGCGTAGCGGGCAGGGTCGTTCGTCGCGTCGGCCACCTGGTACTGCAGGGTCAGGTCGGTCGGCGCGGCGTCCGAGGACACCCGGACCGACAGCCGGCTTCGGTCCGTGCTGGGCGTGATACTCACCCCGGCCGGAACGGCGCCGCCGTCCAGGCCGCGCACCGCGAGCACGCGCAGCGGCACGGACGGGAACGGGTTGGTGGCGCCGTCGTTCGCGAGCACGTCGATGACGGTCGTGCGACCGCGGGGAGCGACCGCGGCATCCGTCACGGGGATGGCGACGGGTCGCATTGACGCGACCACGCGCAGGTCGATCCGGCCGGCTCGGCCCTCCTGAACGCCGTCGCGCACGCCGATCGTGATCGTGCTCCGCGCGCCCTTCGGGGTGGATTCCGTGGCGCGCAGGGTGAGCGTCTGCCCGTCGAGCGCGTAGCTGAAACCGGTCGGAAGCGGGTCGAGCACGGTGTACGCCAGCTCAGGTTGGTCGTTCGGATACGGGTAACTGGTGAGTCGGGTCAGGTCGATGACCTTCTCCTGGTCGGGCTCGAACTCGAGCACCGCTCCATTGAAACCGGGCGGCTGATTCTCGCGGGGCGTGACCTCGATGGGCAGCACGATGGTCGCCGTGCGCCCATCCGGGTCTTCAGGCCCCGAACCGTCGGTGACCTCGAACGAAATGGACGCCGGCCCGAAGTATTTGTCGGTGCTCGTGAACGCGAGGCCGGTGTCGTTCCGGGCCAGGTCGGCCCCGTCCGAATGCGTCGCCCGCACGAGGCTGCGGTCGGTGAGGCGCACCTTTTTTCCGCCGACCGCGACGACGTAGTCGTTGATGTCGATGGAGAGCAGCGCCTCGCTCTGCACGGTCAGCGGCGGGGCACCGCGGCGCACCTGGGGTAGGGCGTCGTCGGTCCCGGGAACCCAGATGAACGCGTAGGACACGATGCTCGCGTCCTCCGGGTGCGTCACCGCGAACGGGATGATCTGGCTGGTCGAGCCCACCGTGACCCGGATGCGCCGGGCCGGCGTCACCTCGGCGATTCCCGAGAAACGCTCGGGCACCGTCAGAGCCAATGCGGTGGCCGGCCCCTCCGCGAAGAAGACGTTGGCCAGCACGTCGACGTCGACGGTCCGGGCCTCGAGCACGTCTGACAGCGGCACGTGGGTGTCGCGTGCATCCGGACGCGAGCGCGGGGCGTCCTCGCGGACCACGACCGTGAGGAAGGTGGAACTCGTTCCGCCCCGCACGTTCTGGATTTCATAGATGAAGCCGTAGCGGCCCGGTGTCACGGGTGAGGTCACGGCCACGGTGTCGCCGTCGACGACGGCGGTGCCCGAGTCGGCCTCGCCGCTCGCCTGGCCGCTCGCCTCCACGCCGGTGATGCTCAGGGTGCCGCCGTCGGGGTCGGAGTCGTTGCCGAGCACCCGCACGGCAATCGTACTGCCGGGGCGCACCACGACTTCGTCCGGAGTGGCGACCGGGTTGCGGGCGCCGTCGAGGCGCGGGCTGATCCCCACCCGCACGGTGCCGACGGCCCGGGCCCCGAGCGCGTCGACCACCGAGTAACTGAACGTGTCCGTGCCGGCCGAGTACTCCCCGGCCGTGTAGTCGAGCGAGTCCACGCCTGTGACCGTGACCGACCCCTTCTCCGGACTGGTCTCCTGGCCGACCAGTTGCACGGAATCGCCGTCGGGGTCGATGCCGGACAGCGGGATCGGGATGCTCACCGTGTCCCCGGCGAGCACGCGGGCCGTCACGGTTTTCGGCACGGGGGCGCTGTTCGAGGTGGGATCGGCTTCCCGCACCGCGATGCTGACCTCGGCGTTCGCGAACTGGCCGTCCGGGGCGTTCACTCGGTAGACGGCGGTGACGTTGCCGGCCGTGTCCGGCGCCAGGAACCGCAGCACCCGGCCCGAGACGAAGAGCAGACCGCCGCCGGCGGGCAGTTCGGTCGCGAGCTCCGGCGCCAGGGTGAGGGTGTCGCCCTCGGGATGCTCGTCATTCGCGAGCACGGGGATGTCGATGGCGTCGCCGACGCGCACGGAGATCGAGTCCGGCACGGCGATCGGGGCCTGCTTCTGGGCCGGCGGCGGGATCTCGATCACGGTCACCGTGCCCGCGGCGTCGGCGAGGCCGTTGCTGACCCGGTAGCCGAACACGGCCGTGCCGCCCTCGAGGGGTTTGGTCAGGGTCACGCGCAGGATGCGCTGGTCGAGGATCTCGATTCGAAGTCCGCTGTCGGCGGGGACATCCGTGATACCCGTCACCAAAAGTACCCCACCGGCCGGATCGGAGTCCGTGGCGAGCACGTCCACGAGGGTGGCCTGCTGGCCGCGGATGAAGGCGGTGTGCGGCACGGTGACGGGGGCGCTGCTGGCGTCGGGCGCGGCCGTCACGTTGACGCGGATGCGTCCGGTGGCGGTGAGTTCGCCATCCGTCACCGCGTACTCGATCTCGTGCACCCCCACCACGCTGCTCTGCAACCGGAAGGTGCCGGCGTCGAAGTCCGCGGTGATGTTCACCTCGGGTTTGGCCGGCACGCTGCTCAGGCGCAGCGGCGCCGATCCGCCGCGCACATGCTCCAGCGGCGACACGGCCACCTCGCTGCCGGCGGTCGCAAGCACCACGAACGCCTCGGCGACGATGGGCACCGAGCCGCTCGGCCGCACCATCACCGAGAGCGCGCCGGCCCCGCCGGCACGGCCGTCGGAGACGGTGAGGCCCACCGTTTTCGCGCCCCCGCCCGCGCCGGCATCCGTGTAGACGACGGACCCGGCCGGCGTGAAGCTGATCTGGTCCGGTGCGGGCGCGGTCGCCGCCGCCAGATAGAACGGGTCGCCGTCCGGGTCGACCCAGTCGCCCAGCACCGCCGTGGTCACCCGTCCATTGGCGCGCACCGTGGTGTTCGTCGTGCGGGCCTGCACGGGTGCGGCGTTCTCCTCGGGGGAGCGCACCGCGACCGTGACCGTGGCCGAGGCGCTCCCGCCGCGCCCGTCGTCGATGATGTAGTCGAAGCTCAGTGATCCGGATGCCTCCGGCGTGAGGGTCAGCTGCACCTGCTGAGTGTCCGCCACGAGCTCGAGCCGCCCGGCCGACTCGGGCACGGGGGTGAGCGCCGAGATCACCAGCACGTCGCCGTTGGGGTCGAAGTCGTTGAGCAGCACGGGCAGGGTGACGGTGCGTCCCGGCCGGCCGCCGAAAGCGTCGTCGACAGCGACGGGTGGCACCTGGGACTTCTCGAACTCCGGCGGGGTGTCGTCAGCCGCCTGCTCGACCTGCTGCTGATCGGGGTCGGTGTCGATCAGTTCGGCCCAGTTGTCGATCAGTTCGTTGCCCTGCTGCACTGCCCAGGTCGTGCCGTTGCGGGCGTCGTTCAGCACGAGTCCGGTTCCGTTCCGGCGGAAGGCCAGCCGGGCGTCCCCGGCGACGCCGGACAGGGTGGCGGTGGCGCCGTCGCTTCCGGCGCCGCCCTCCGCGCCGGCCGCCGCGCAGTCGCGCCAGACGGTGCCGTCCGACCAGGCGGCATGGGCGCAGTAGGCGTCCTGTACGGGCGCGGCGGCGTCCCCGCTCCGGCCGGTGACGAGCGGAGTCAGGCGTCCGCCGGCACGGGGCACCGCAATGAGCCCCTCACGGTGGGCGATGAGAACGCGGTCGCCCGTCACGCTCGGCTCCGACAGGACGGGCTCATCCCCGGAACGGATGCTCCCGGACAGGTCTTCAACCCCCTCCGCCTGGAACAGTCGCCGGCTCGACGCGTTGAGCAGCGCCCACCGGCCGTCGACGCTGGTCAGCTGATAGCGGTCATCCTTTTCGCCGGCCGTGAGCGTGACCGTGCTGGTAATGGTGTCCGCGGTGAGCAGGTCGACCTGGGAGAGTTCCCCCGTCGCCGGCGTGAAGGCGAACAGCACGCCGGCCTCGTCGAGGCTGACCACGGAGCCGGCACCGAAGGCCAGCGTCGGCTCGGTGGTGCTGTCGAACTCGGACAGCTGGCTCGCGGCCACGCTCCAGACGTCGCCGTTCGCGGTGACCACCGCGCGGTCGCCGGCCAAGAAGACCGAGGCAGCGTCCGGCGGCAGGGCCACGCTGTCGGCCACCTCCGCAGTCGCGGGGTCGAGGATGTCGAGGGCGCTGTTGCCACGGTCCAGCACCAGCACGGTGGCGCCCCGTTGCACCACGTCGAGGCTGGTGCTTCCGGCGCTGACCACCGTGTTCAGTTCGAAGACGGCCGTATTGGCTCGCCCGACGACCTGGCGGGCCTCGTTACTCACCCAGACGGCCGCGTCTCCGAGGTCGAGGCGCTGCGCGGTGTATCCACCGGAGGCGATGGCCACGGTGGCAATGACGGCCACGACCACGGTGCCGCTGAGCGCGGTGGCGAAGAGCGAGCGGTGGCGGGCGAGCCAGCGACGGATCACCCGGCGCCGCCGGACGCGCCCGGAAGGCGGGTGTCGACGCATTTTTCCCCGCTCGGAGCGCCGAGCTTGCCGTCCCGGTTGACCGTGACGGTCGCACAGACCCGAGATTGTCCCTGCGGGTCGACCCGGAATTCCGTTCCCCGCTGGATGCTGCTCTGACCGCTGCGCAGGGTCACCACGAAGGTGTCGCCGTCCCGGACCCCGGGGTCGGCCCAGCTGAACACGATGGTTCCAGAGCGGAGCGCGCCATCCACATCACTGACCAGAGGGATGCCGGTGCCGGCCTGGGTCACCAGCACGGTCGCCGCCGTGGTCGCGAGTCCCACGATGATCACCGCCGCAGACACGAGTCCCCATACCGTGAGCGTGCGCCTCCGCTTCTTGGGCCGGGTGGTCACAGTGTCCCCCTGCGGGCCGGTGGTCAGCTGCCCGGTACTCAGCAGTGCCGAGGTCGCCGAGCGCGTGCCGAGGCCGGTTGGCGACGCCTTCCGGCGGCGGCGGCCGGCGTAGGCGTCGACTGAGTTGATGCCCGTGATCCGGGTCCGGTCCTCCTGGTCGGCGAGGGCAGCGACGGCCCAGCCGTCCTGCTCCACCTCGAGGGGCGTCTGCGCGAGACCGAGTTCGGCCTCCACCGATTGAAGCTCTCGGATGAGTTCCAGCACGCTCGGCTGCCGCAGTTCCGGCCGCCGCGACATCGAGCGATTCAGGATGGCGCCGAGCCGGGCCGGCACGTCGGCGCGGTCGAGCGGCGGCACGCGGGCCTTGTTGATGCGGGCCATCATCTGGGCCGAACCGTTCTCGGTACCGGCCACTTCGAACGGGGACATACCGACCAGGAGCGAGTAGAGGGTGGCGCCGAGCGACCACACCTCCGAGGCGACCGACCCGGAGATCTCGCCGAGCAGCACCTCAGGGGCCGACCACGGAATGGAGAGCCCGATGGCGTCGCTCCTCTCGGCCTCGCCGAGGGTGGCGGCGATCCCGAAGTCCGACAGCACCGGGTGCCCATACGCGGTGACCAGGATGTTGGACGGCTTCAGGTCCCGGTGGAGCACCCCGGACCGGTGCGCGGTCTCGACGGCGCTCGCTATCTTCACACCGATCCGCAGGGTATCCGGCACCGAGAGCGGTTCAAAGCGGTAGCGCTGGCTGAGGGTCGAGGAGCAGTACTCCATGACGAGATACGGTCGTCCGTCCGCGGAGACGCTCGCCTGGAAAACCGTGAGAATCGACGGATGCGAGCTCAGCTGGGCCATCAGGTTGGCCTCGGCCTGGAACAGCTGGCGCACGTGGTCGTTGACGATCTCGGACAGGAGTACCTTGACCGCGACCTGGCGCCTGGGCATGTTCTGCTCGTAGAGGAACACGTCGGCGAAACCGCCGGATCCGAGCGGACGGAGATAGGAGAATCCCGGCAGGTTCGGCGGCGTGGAGGGTAAGCGCCGTGCCATGTCGCCTCCCGGTGTCATCATCAGTGCGGGTCGTGCGTGAATAGGCGCATATCGACCGGGTGACTCGACAGGCGCTCCCTAATTTTAGGTGTCTCGCTGCCGGACGGGCGGTAGAAAGCTACCCCAACTCTGGGGGTACGACATCGCTGACGGTGATCACGTCGAGCACGATCACCGTGACGTTGTCGCGGCCGCCGTTGTCGAGCGCGGCTTCCAAGAGAGCCCTGGCCGCGTCATCCGCCCGAGGGTTGGAGATCAAGAAATGACGGATGCCGTATGCCGTCAGCTCCTTGGTCAGGCCGTCGGAGCAGATCAGGAGCCGCATCCCGGCCTGGAGGGGGCGGATGCGATAGTCGGGCACGGGTGGTTCGTGGAAGCCCACGGCGCGGGTGACGATGTTGCCGTGCGGGTGCACATCCGCTTCGTCCCTGGTGATCCGGCCCGCGTCCACGAGTTCCTGGACCACGGAGTGGTCGGTGGTGACCTGCTCCAGCACGCCGGAGGTGAGCTGGTACACCCGGGAGTCGCCGATGTTGAACACGATCCACTGCGGCTCGCCGGAGACGACGGCCAGCGCGGCGCCCGTCACGGTCGTTCCGGTGCCAAGGTCGGTCACACCCTCGCCCGAGGCCATGTCGACGACGGAACGGCTGAGCGCGTCGTTGATCGCCTCCGCTTCGACGTGGTCCGTTCCGGCGAGCTCGGCCAGCCGGGTCACGACGGCGGCGCTGGCGACGTCGCCGGCGGAGTGACCGCCCATGCCGTCGGCGACCGCGAAGACGGGAATTTCGGCGACGAGGCTGTCTTCGTTGATCTGGCGGCGGTGCCCGGTGTCGGTGATCGCCGCCCAGGCCAGCGTCACGGTTTTCTGCACCGACGGAAGTACGACGATGGAACCGGTTGAGCCTTGACCAATCTGGGTCACGGTTGTGCCTTCCGAAATTGCCGCGCGATTACTGACCGGGCGTGTTGCCGGCTGCGGGGAGGATCTCGATGATATTACCGTCCCCTAAGTGCACCGTCGTACCGGGCAGCACTGCGAGCGATTGGCCGGAATGAAGCCGTTGCCTGCGCCCGCGTGGCGGAGCCACCACGGTGCCGTTCGTGGAACCGAGGTCGGTGACGACGATAGAGCCGCCCTCCTGTCGTATTTCCACGTGGGTGCCGGAGACGGCGGAGGTGGGCGAGGCAACCTCGATCAGCCGCACCGGCGCGGCGGCACTGATGCGCGGCGCTCGCGGTCGGCGACCGAGCCGGCAGGGAAGGTCCAGCGGGATCTCCTCCCCGTTCGGCAGCCGGAACGCGAAGCGAGCCTCGGCGGCCCGGGCCCGTGCGCCGGCCGCAGGCCCGGGCTGCCCGGGCGCCCGGACGTCGGAGATCAGGGTGTCGGCCCCGGCCGGGCGGGCGAGAACGGTGTCGGCATCCGCCGCGCGGCCCGCGGCGCCGGAGCGCACGATCGTGGCATCGTCGGCAGGTGAGTCGTCAGTCAGCGCAGCGTCGGCCTGCGCTGCGTCGGCCTGCGCTGACTCGGCCTGGCTGTGCTCCGCCAACGACCAGAACAGGGTGTTCGCGAGCACGGATCCGAGCCCGAATGGCCGGCCGGAGTCGAGGGCGCGCGAGGAGGCCACGGGTCGCCCGGTGGAACCCACCGTGAACCCGGTCACGGCCAGGAAGTCGGCCAACAGCCAGGGGCGAATGCTGACGTCCGAGAACCGGCGCGACCCACCGACCGAGTACACGTCGACCGCAACCTCGCCGCGAACGATCACGGAGACGGGGACGCCGTCCTCGTCCGTGGGAGCGCGCTGAACGATCACCGCGAAGTGCTCGACGGCGTGCTCGCCACCGAGCGGCAAGAGGGCGACGAGTTCTTCGGCTTCGACGTGGGGTGCCGTAACGAGCGCGGCCAGGGTCAGGGTGATGCCCGCCGGGGTGCCGGCGGGCAGGGCGGCGATGAAGCCGCGCCCCACGACGAAGGTCCAGGCGGCTTCGGTGCCGGGACCGGTTTCGTATCCGACGCGCCCCACGGGAATGGTGCCTTTCCGTTACGTTGACGACCATTATTCGGACGCCGATTCAGTGGCCGATCAGGTCGGTGGCCGATCTACGACATGGCGTGCGTGATTCGCGTGTAGTCCTCGAGCACATACATCGACAGGTCTTTACCGTACCGGAGTGCGGGAATCCGCCGTACGGCATCTCCGCGACGAGGCCATTGCTCCCGCCGCAGACGCAAGCGAGCAGTGGACCGCGGCGCGGGATGAACGTCCGTTCCGGCCACCACGTCGATCCGAGCCGAGGCCGAGGATCAACTCTGTCCCGAACGAATTCGACGGAGATTTTGGCTGGATCGGCCCTAAACCCGCCGAAGCAGCTGTTTCAAACAAAATCTCCGTCGAATTGGTTATCTACGATGGCCGCCGTCGACGAAATTGGGAAGGTCGCGAGCTCTCACGGAGCTCCCGAGTGGTTCGATGAGCCGGCGGAACCTCGCCAGCAGCGATCATCCCAGCGGCGGGAACCGAGCCTGAACCAGACAATCTTCCAAGGATTCCGTTGTGTTTGACGTGAATTGCTGCGGAATCGCTTGCCTGAGGTCCCTCCCGCTGGCATACTCGCTGGATGAGCGTAAACGGGCGCAATGCGGGCAGGCCGGCACCACTGGATGAGGTCTCGAAGAAGATCATCGAGCAGCTCCAGGCCGACGGCCGACGCTCGTATGCCGAAATCGGCAAGGCGGTGGGCCTGAGCGAGGCCGCAGTGCGACAGCGCGTGCAGAAATTGACGGATGCCGGCGTCATGCAGGTCGTCGCCGTCACCGACCCGATGCAGCTGGGCTTCTACCGCCAGGCCATGATCGGCATCCGCGCGACCGGGGACACTCGACTGCTCGCGGACCGGCTGTCCGCCATTCCAGCCGTCGACTACGTCGTCCTGACGGCCGGCTCCTTCGACCTGCTGGTCGAAGTTGTCTGCGAGGACGACGACGAACTGATCGACCTCCTCAATTCACAGATCCGCGGTCTCGAGGGCGTCAGCTCCACCGAGACCTTCGTTTATCTCAAACTCCATAAGCAGTTCTACAACTGGGGAACACGGTAAAAAAAATGACAATCACATCAGCCACCACCGACTCCGCCGCGCCCGTCACCGCAGTCGCCGCCGAAGTTGCCACCGTCAGCACCGGCGACACCACAGCCGGGGTGTCGGCCACACCCCGCGTTTACACGGATGCAGAGAACGCCACCCTGCAGCAGAAGGCGAAAGACCACCTCTGGATGCACTTCTCGCGCCAGTCCGTGCTCGAAAGCGGCCACGGCGTGCCGATTATCACCAAGGGTGTCGGCCACCACATCTGGGACTCGAACGGCAAGAGGTACATCGATGGCCTGAGCGGGCTGTTCACCGTCAACGCCGGCCACGGCCGCAAGCGGCTTGCCCAGGTGGCGGCGAAGCAGGCCGAGGAACTCGCGTTCTTCCCAATCTGGTCCTACGCCCACCCGAGCGCCATCGAGCTAGCCGATCGTCTGGCCGCAAACGCGCCCGGCGACCTCAACCGGGTCTTCTACTCGACCGGAGGCGGCGAGGCCGTGGAGACCGCCTTCAAGCTGGCCAAGTACTACTGGAAGCTGCAGGGCCGCCCCACCAAGCACAAGGTCATCTCCCGCAACGTGGCCTACCACGGCACCCCGCAGGGCGCCTTGGCCATTACGGGCATCCCGGCCATGAAGGAAATGTTCGAACCCGTCACCCCCGGCGGATTCCGCGTCCCGAACACCAACTTCTACCGCGCCGACGAGCTGGGTTCCGGGCTCGGCGACGACGTGGAGAAGTTTGGCCTGTGGGCCGCCAACCGCATCGAAGAGATGATTCAGTTCGAGGGCCCGGAGACCGTGGCCGCGGTGTTCCTGGAACCCGTGCAGAACTCTGGTGGCTGCTTCCCGCCGCCCCCCGGCTACTTCAAGCGGGTGCGCGAGATCTGCGACCAGTACGACGTGCTGCTGGTGGCCGACGAGGTCATCACCGCTTTCGGACGCATCGGCAACATGTTCGCGTCCACGACCTTCGGGATCGAGCCGGACATGATCACCTGCGCGAAGGGCATGACCAGCGGCTACTCCCCGATCGGCGCCACCATTATCAGCGACCGCATCTACGAGCCCTTCAAGCACGGTGACACGACCTTTTATCACGGTTACACTTTCGGTGGCCACCCGGTTTCCGCGGCCGTGGCCATGGCCAACCTCGACATCTTCGAGGAGGAAAAGCTCAACGAGAATGTGCGTGAGAACTCGCCGCTTTTCCGGGCCGAGCTCGAGAAGCTGCTCGCCCTGCCGATCGTGGGCGACGTGCGCGGCGAGGGCTACTTCTTCGGAATCGAGCTGGTGAAGGACAAGGTCACCAAGGAGACCTTCAACGACGCCGAGTCTGAGCGCCTGCTGCGCGGCTACCTCTCCAAGGCGTTGTTCGAGGCCGGGCTGTACTGCCGTGCCGACGACCGCGGAGACCCCGTCGTGCAGCTCGCTCCCCCGCTGACCATCGGCCCGGCCGAATTCAGCGAGATCGGCGACATCCTGTACGGCGTGCTGTCGGAGGCGCCCAAGTACCTGTAGCCGCTACGGCCAACCGGATGCCTGAAGCTGGTTACCCGCCGCCGGAAGTCCGATAGCGGCATTCCGCTCAGGCGTTTTCGGGTTCGTCCGGAGGGACCGCAAACGCCCAGTCTGGTAGGTGCCCCGAACCGAAAACGGTGTGGAGCAACTCAGCCATGCCGTAGTGCCGGTCAATGGCGAGTGCCTGGTCGACGAAGATTCCGGCGACCGACCCGCGCCCCATCGCCCACGACAGCCAGGCCAGCATGCACAGCGGCGCCGGTCTGGCCGTGCGCGGCGCCAGAGCGACCAGCACCTTCAGCAGTCGGATCGCCGGCTCGATGCGTTCGGGGTCGGGGCGCTCCCGGTCGAGCCCGAGCATAAGGTCGCTCGTGACCCGGGAGTGCGGGCTGTCGAGTCCGTCGGACTGCTCCTCAGCGATGATGTCGTCCAGGCTCCGTCCCGTGGCTCGCTGCAGGATGGCATACCGCAGGTTGAGGCAGTGCGTGTTGCGGCCGACCGTCTCTCCGAAGGCGAATTGCAGCATCATCTGGTCCCGGCAGGCCGGCCCCTGCATCAGGAACAGCAACGCGGCCGCGTCGTCAAGCCCCAGGTTCTGCGGGTCAAAACCGAGCGCCGCCTCCGCGGCCACCACCGGGTCGAGGATGTCACCGGCCAGCTCAAGCAGTTCCGGCATCGTGCCGGCTTGGCCGCCGAGGCGTTGATAGCGCGCCAGCCGGCGGCCGAGCCGCTCTCTCATCGACGGGTCGACCGCCGGCAGGTCCGCGCGACTCTGCAGCGTCGCGAGGTCGCGGCGAACCTCTTCGGGGATGGCCCGGTGCACCTCGGAGGCGGCGATCGCGCGGAGCGGATGCCCGCCGGCCGGGCAGTCCGGGTCGAAGTACGAGCCCCACCCGTCGGCGGCCACGCACAGGGCGTCGCGAAGCAGGAAACCGGAGAGCCGGGCGCGAGCGCACAGCACCTCGACGAAGCGTTCCTGCGGCAGGCCGGCCACAGCCACGATGTTCTCGTCGCTGTAGACGACGGGCACCAGCGCGTCGACGTCCGGGATCTTGCAGAGCGTTCCCACGAGCGTGGTGGCGATGCGCTTGAGCACCTTCTCCGGTGCCGCAGGGTCGGGCAGGTTGAACCGCATCGCCCCGCAGGTGCGGTTGCCGCGGAAGGCGACGAGCACCAGGCTCTTCTCGGGCAAGAACCCGGCGAGCTGCGGCACGAGCGCGAGGAAGTCATGTGCTTCCCTGGTCTTGACGATTGTCCTGTTCATGGGTCCACCCTCTCCGGAACCGCCTCCACCTCCCGATCCGGGCCGGGTCGGTGCACGACTCGGCGGATTCACATTCTGGGGAGGACTGGCCACGTACTCTGGAGTAGACGGATGCGGCCGGTGGGCAAGCGCACGACACCGACAACAGGACGAGGTTCACGGATGGCATTCTCAATTTTTCTGGATGTGTTGCTGCTGGTCGTGCTGTTCGGCTACCTGATTTCCGGATACCGCAACGGCCTCATCGGCAGCATCGCCGGAATCGCCGGACTCGCGGCGGGTGCCGTCGCCGCCTACTTTCTGGTGCCGCTCGTGGGCACCTGGGTTCCCGCCGCGGAGTGGCGCACAGCCGCGACCCTCGCGGCCGCAGCTGTTTTGCTGATCGGCGGCCTCTCGCTCGGACGCTCCATCGGCAGGATCCTGACTCCCCAGGGCACTCGCAACAAGCTCCGGGTCGTCGACCGCGTGCTCGGCGCCGGTGCAGCCGTTGCGGTGTCGGCCCTCGTGGTCTCGATGATCGCCTTCAGCGTCGGTGCCCTCGGGGTCCCCGTGGTGTCGTCGGCGGTGAGCTCGTCGAGCGTGATCCGCTCGATCGACTCCCTGACCCCGGACCAGGTGAAGAGCTTCCTGGCCCAACTGCGCTCCATCGTGGTGACCGAGGGCATCCCGCGTGTCGTGGAGGCCTTCAACGGCGAGGCCCCGGTCGTGCCGAGCGTGGGCACCGACAGCGA
Organism: Cryobacterium sp. TMT1-19; assembly: GCF_004403055.1. NCBI lineage: Bacteria > Bacillati > Actinomycetota > Actinomycetes > Micrococcales > Microbacteriaceae > Cryobacterium > Cryobacterium sp. TMT1-19. The sequence continues at coordinate 31,645 of NZ_SOHB01000058.1, read as the reverse complement.
CGCCCTGCGCGCGGCGCGCGCGTCGGTGATGAAGATCAGCGGAACCGCCTATGCGTGCGGGCAGAACCAGTCCGGCAGCGGTTTCGTGGTCGCTCCGGAACGGGTACTCACCAACGCTCACGTCGTCGCCGGGGTGGAGGAGCCCGTCGTCGTCACGCCCGACGGCAGGTCCCGTTCGGGTCAGATCGTCTACTTCGACCCGATCGTGGACCTCGCCGTGATCGCAGTGTCGGGGCTCGAGGCTCCCCCGCTCTCCCTTGGCGAGAATCTTCCGCCGGGCAGCCTTGCGGTGAGCAGCGGCTATCCCTTCGGCGGGCCATTCGAATCGGCGCCGGCCGAGGTCGTCGCCGTGGCCCCGGCCCTGGTCGCCGACATCTACGGGCAGGACCCGTCCTCCCGGCAGATCTACACGCTTGCTGCCGACGTCGACCATGGCGAATCGGGCGGCCCCCTGCTCAGCGAGGCCGGTATCGTGACGGGCGTCATCTTCGCGAAGTCGACCACCACCGAGAACCTCGGCTACGCCCTCGCCATGGAGGAAGTCGACCCGGTCGTAGAGCAGGCCGCCACGCTCGGCTCCCCGATCTCGTCCGGCACCTGCATCAGCGGCTAACTGAGTGAGTCCTCGTCGACTGGCTGTGTCGCTGCCTGCGGTCAAAACTGACTGCGCCCGGTGGACCCTGGTCCTCCAGGGCCGGACGCCGCACCCGGTACCGAACCAATTCGACGGAGATTCTGGCGTAAAACTGCTCTTTCGGAGGGTTTGGGGCCGTTTCCGCCAGAATCTCCGTCGAATTCGTTCGGGGTGGGCGGAAGAGCCAGTCGGAAACCCCCGCCCGCGAACTCTCAGTGCCCGCGGCCATGAGGACTCGCCCATCTGGTCCGCGATGGCAGACTAGACAGGTCCTGAACCAGCGGGACCACAGGAAAGGCCCACTGTATGACGATCATCGCCGCTGCCGACGGTTCGGCCCTGGGCAATCCCGGCCCCGCCGGATGGGCCTGGTTCGTCAACGATTCCTGCTGGGCCGCCGGCGGCTGGAAGCACGCCACGAACAATCAGGGCGAACTGAAGGCCGTGCTCGAACTGTTCCGGGCAACCGCCCACCTCGACGACGACCTGCTCGTGCTGTGCGACAGCCAGTATGTGATCAACTCCATCACCAAGTGGATGCGCGGTTGGAAGGCCAAGGGCTGGCGCAAGGCGGATGGCAAGCCCGTGATGAACCTGGACCTGCTCCAGGAGCTCGACGAAGCTCTGGCCGGACGCCGCTACCGGTTCGAATGGGTCAAGGGCCACGCTAACCACCCGCTCAACGAGGCCGCTGACAGCCGGGCCCGAGCCGTGTCAGAGGCGTACCAGCGGAACGCGCCGATCAAAGCCGGCCCCGGCTGGGTGCGGGAGGGCGATGCCGCACCGGTTCGGCGCTCCGCGCTGACCTCGGCCACGAAAGCACGGGCCGTCGCTTCGCCTGCCGCCACCCCGAAGCTGCCGGCCGGCCCGTCGCATCCGGAGCTGTTCGCGTTTGACGAGCCGGCTGCCTCCCACACCGTGTCTCTGGAACTCTCCGCCGACGAGCACGCCCGTCTGACCGAGCGTGCCGCCAGGCTCGGCGTCAGCGTCGGAGAACTTCTTCACGGGCTTATCTGACCTCGGTCTGCTTCGCCGCGTTCTTCGACGCGGTCTTCGCCGCGTTCTTCGGCGGCAGAAGGGTGTTCGCCTCGTCGAGGGACATGCCGTTGGTCTCCGGAATCTTGGTCAGCACGAACACGAATGACAGCGCCGCGAACAGCGCATACAGACCGTAGGTCAACGGCAGCGAGACTGCCGCCAGTGTCGGGAATGTGACGGCGATCAAGAAGTTCGCGATCCATTGGGCCGCTGCGGCGATGCCGAGCGCCTTCACCCGGATGGTGTTCGGGAACATCTCGCCGAGCAGCACCCAGACCACCGGGCCCCAGGACGCGCCAAAGAAGACCACGAACACATTGGCCGCGACCAGGGCGATCCCACCCCACGCACCGGGCAGGCTGATCTCGCCGCCCACGGTGACCGCCTGGCTGAAGGCGATCGCCATCGTGGCCAGCGACAGCGTCATGCCGATGGAACCGGTCATCAGGATCGGCCGACGTCCGATCCGGTCGATCAGGGCGATGGCGATGAAGGTAACCGCGATGTTGGTCAGGCCGGTGAACACCGAGATGGTGAGCGAGCTCGACTCCTCGAAGCCGACCGCCTTCCACAGGGTGGTCGAGTAGAAGAAGATCACGTTGATGCCGACGAACTGCTGGAAGATCGACAAGAGGATGCCGATCCAGACGATCGGGCGCAGGCCGAAGGCCTTGCCACGCAGTGACCCGGTACGCTGACCCAGCGTGTCGGCCTTGATCGAGGCACGGATGTCGCGGATCTCGCGGTCCACATCGCCGTTGGGCCATACCTTCTGAAAGACCGCGCGGGCCTCCGTCTCACGGTCTTTCAGCACCAGGAACCGTGGGGACTCCGGGAGGATCTTCGCGATCACGAAGTACACGGCGGCGGGCAGCGCGCAGGCCAGGAACATCCAGCGCCAGGCGTCGATCCCGAACAGGGAGGGCTCACTCGCGCCTCCCGCGGTGTTGGCGAACAGGGCGTCGGACAGCAGAGCGGAGAAAATACCGATCGTGATGGCGAGTTGCTGGAGCGATCCGAGGCGTCCCCGAATCGCTCGCGGTGAGATCTCGGCGATGTACGCCGGGGCCACCACGGATGCGAGCCCGATGCCGAGACCGCCGACGATGCGCCAGAGCACGAGGTCGTAGATGCTGAAGGCGAAGGCGGAACCGACCGAACTGACGAAGAACATGATCGAGCCCAGAAGCATCACCGGAATTCGACCGTATCGATCGCCGACCCGGCCGCCTAGGTAGGCCCCGGCGGCGGCGCCCAGTAGCGCGCTCGCGACCGCGAAGCCGGTGAGAGTCGCCGTGAGCGCATACTCGTCTTGAATGGCATTCACCGCGCCGTTGATCACGGACGCGTCGAACCCGAAAAGAAACCCGCCGAAGGCTCCCGCCACCGCCAGCGCAATGACCTTTCCGTTCGTGGATGGTTCCTCAGTCTGGGTCATCGTCAAGACCTCTGTCTCATTGTGGAACAATCCAAACAGCCTACGCCCCAACGAAGGGGCGCCGGACCTCGGCGGAACCTGCGCCCGTCATCTCCCTGTGCTATCCATGACCCATGACGCGATTCCTCGGAGTTGACCTGGCCTGGGCCGAAGGCAGCACGTCGAAACCGGCCAATGAATCCGGCCTGGCGTGCATCGACGAGACCGGCCGGGTGCTCGACGCCGGCTGGGCCCGCGGCACGGATGCCGTGATGCGCTGGATCGACTCCCTGTGGGAACCCGGCGCCGTGCTGGCGGTCGACGCGCCCCTGGTGGTGAACAACCCCACCGGCATGCGCCTGTGCGAGCGGGAAACCGGCAGTCGCTACGGCCGCTGGCATGTCTCCGCGAACGCCTCGAACCTCGGCCGCCCCTGGGCCGGCGGGGTGACGATCCGACGCCGATTGGAAGCCTCCGGCTGGACCTACACCGACGGCCTCGCGCCGATGGATAGGGCCACCCCCAGCTTCTTTGAGTGCTACCCCTACACGACGCTCGTGGGCGCGGCGGAGTTCGGTTACCTCGACAAGCGACCCCGCTACAAGCGCATGGGCACCTCCCTTCCGCCGGACGAACGCCGGACGAAGCGGGCCATGGTCTGCGATGACCTCATCCAGCGGATCTGGGGGCTCACCCGAGCGTCGCCGCCGCTCGACCTGGGCTCCCATTCCGTCTCGGACGCCCTGGTGACGGAGCATTCACCGTTGGTCGACCGAGCCTACAAACACCGGGAAGACCTGATCGACGCCCTGCTCTGCGCCTGGACGGCCTCGCTCTGGTGGCACCGGGGCACGGAGCGCTGCCAGGTTCTCGGCGCCCGGGACACGGTGTCGGAGCTCGGTCACCGACCGACCATCATCGCGCCGGCCCGGCCGGAGCAGCGCCGCGGCGACGAAGGGGCGCGGCTCGTCACCGCACCGGGTACCAGCGCGTCCTGACCCGCTCGGTCACCTGCCACGACACCGGCTCCACGCGGGTGCGGGCCGCGGCGAGCACTCGGTCGCCGACCCGGAGGGCCATCGCGGCATCATCCGCCGTGAACCGCACGATCGCGCGCGGAGAACCGGCGACCACGGCGAGATCGGATGCCTCCACGGTCGTCAGCTCCGCGGCGGCAGCCGTCAGGTGCGGCAGGACGGAGTCCGGGGCGATGCCCGAATGGAGAGCACCGATGATCAGGGTGATACGGAAAGACGGCATCCAGTCAGCGTAGGCGGGTGCGCACGAACAGGTGTCCACTGGTCGCAGGTATCCTCTGGTCGCAGGCATTCCCGACGTCCCGACAGAATCGAGGCCCACCATGATCTGGCGCGTCCCACTTCTGGCCCTGCCAGCGTTCCTGACACTCACCTCCTGGTCGGGAGGTCTAACCCGGGAGTTCGGCCTCGACGTGCTCAGTCACCGGTGGCCGACGCGGAATCCGGCTCCGGCTCCTGCCCAGGCTCCGGCTCCGGCTCCTGCCCCGGCCCCGGAAAGCGCACCTCGACCCGGGTCCGGTCCGCCAGCTCGTCCCCGGCCGGATGAGTCAACTCAATGATCACGACGCTCGGTGACTGGCCGAGCAGGTCGAGGATGGATCCGATCTCCAACCCGGAGTAGGGGTCGTCGACATCGAGCACCTCCGGCCGCATCCCGAACAGGGGGTCGGACGCGGCGATCATCAGCACGGCGCCGCGGTGTTCGGCCTGTTCGAAGATGCGGCCGAGGTTGTCCTCGGTGGCGGCAGCGCTGGCTCCCACGACCTCGTTCAGGGGCACCGTCACGAGAGGCTTGCCCAGTTCGTTCGCGACGGATGCCGCGGCCTCGGCCTTCGCCACGGCATCCGCTCCCGTGAACATGGCGAGCGCACCTGCCCCGGCCAACTTCACGACATCACGGACGGTTCCGACCACTGCCGTGCGCTCGGCTGCATCCAGGGTGAACGAGGCCATCACGCCGAAGGACAGTCGCAGCGGCGCATTTGATGCCAGCCAGAGGGAGGTCAGCACCTCGTTGGTCAGCGGCGAGGGTGAGAGCCAGACCTGCAGGTTGTCTGCCGAGCCGATCGGGACGTTCAGCACGGGATGGCGTTCGATGGCGGCCCGCGCTGCACCGAAGGCACGGTGGCTGCCGGCATCCGTGTCGACGTCGTCGCCGGGAAAAGCACTCACCAGGTAGTGCAGCTCCGAAATCACTCGGCTGGGTCCCCTCTGGGTCTCCTCCCGATAACTGATCAGGCTGTCGTAGTAGAGGAACAGGTTGATGGAGGGGCCGGCGACACCGGTGCGGGGTGCGCCGAGCACGTAGGCCGTGACCTGCAGCCCGATCGGCGGGGAGGACAGCAGTCGTTGGAGCGCGACGGTCGTCGAGGCGATGGCCTGGCCGTAGTTGGTGAGCGACGACATGGGGACCCCGGCTTCTGAGAGCTTCTGGATGCGAAAGTGAGCAGACAGTGCCACGGTACTCCGGCTCACCAACCAGGTCGAGGAGTTCGGCTGCGCCACGGCGGAACCGGCCCGGTGCCCATCCCGCGGATGCCGTAGCCTGCTTCGATAGATGTGTTCCTCGCGATGTCCGCCTCAGTGAAGGAGTTCCATGGACTACTCGGCAACGATCGTGGCCCAGACCCACGTCACCAAGCCCGACGCACTGCGGCTGATCGCGGAGGCGGCCGGGTCGACCGTGCGGGATGCCGGGACGGCGCATCCGTTCGTGCCGCTCGTCGGCGGCGGTCGCGTCGAAGTGGAGATCCCCAAGTTCGGCGAGGGCCCGCCGCTCGCGATCGATGTCTTCAACCCCCACGGGGCCGAGCAGGCCCGGGCTTCGGCACTGTCATTGCAGGCTGCCCTCGCCGGCGTGACCGATTGGCCGACCGAGGTCAGGTAGCCGCGTGCGCGGCAACCCGCCCAGGTAGACCCTCACCCGCCGTTGGACTCCTCCCCCCTTCCCGACGCGGATCAAGCCCCAGCAAACCTCGGTGCGACGACCGCGTCCCGATGACGCGCTCCCGAGGTCTCCCTCCCGCCTGCCATCCGCGGCGAGACCCCTGCACGCCTCGCGGCGCACCTTATACAGGCCGGCGCACGTTAGATCCTGCGCCGGCTTCCACGACCCGCGCCGCCCTGTGCCTGGACTCAAGCTCTGACTGACCTACAGCACCACACACTTGCTCGGCAGCTCAGTCAGGGGAAGTCGAGGGCTGCTCGGGTTACAGGTCACCTTCTGAGAAGTTTCACTCTAACGGTGTCGTGGTTGACCTACGGGCCGCGACGGACTCACGAGGCGCCCCGCGGGCGACGCTCACCACTCGGTGCGTGCACGCTCCTGCTCGACGACCTCTTCCCGGTCGACCAGGCGGCGCAGTCCGGCGAGCGGTTGCGCCATACGGTGATTGCCCCGGATGCGTGGCTCCACCCGGTCAAGGAAGGCCCAGTACCCGGCGGTGAACGGGCATGCGTCCTCGCCCAGGCGTTTCTTCGGGTTGAACGTGCACGCGCCACAGAAGTCGCTCATCTTCGAGATGTAGGCGCCCCCGGAGGCATACGGCTTCGTGGCAACGATCCCGCCGTCGGCGTGCTGGGACATCCCGACCACATTGGCGGGCATCACCCACGGGGCGCCGTCGACGAAGGCGTTCGTGAACCATTCGGTGAGCTCGGCCGGTTGGTAACCGCGCTGCAGCGCCCAGTTGCCGAGCACCATCAGCCGCTGAATGTGGTGCGCATAGCCCGTGCGGCGCACCTCGTCGAGCACATGGCTGAGGCACTTCGCCCTCACGGAACTGCCGTCGAGCTCGAGGAACTCCCGCGGCAGGGCCACCTGCGCCTCGAGGTGGTTGCTGCGCCGCACGTAGTCCTCACCCAGGTGCCAGTACAGGTGCCAGACCCAGTCCCGCCAGCCCATGATTTGGCGCACCACGGCCTCCACACTCTGCAGTGGGGCTCCCCCGGTCTCGTACGCGGCGACTACGGCGTCGATCACCTCCCGCGGATGCAGCAGCCCCAAATTAAGGGGAACGCTCAGCCTGGCGTGGGCCATCGTCTCGTCCCCGAGCAGCGAGGCATCCTCGAAGGGGCCGAAGTCGCTCAAACGCGTCTCGACGAAATCGGCGAGCGCCACGAGCGCTTCCGCCCGGGTGGCGGCGAACCGGCGGGGTCCGTCCTCGCCGATCAGTCGAATGCGCCCCTCGGCCTGCCACCGGTCGAGGTCGGCGCGCACCTGCTCGTCGATGTCGTCCTCCACCGGATGGAAGGGGTCCGGCAGCCCCAGGCCCACCGCTCCCTTCGGCGGCGGCTGACGGTTGTCGTGGTCGAAGTTGAACCGGCCGCCCTCGGGATCGGGCCCGCGCATGAGCAGCCCGGTTTCCGTGCGTGCATGGCGATAGAACTGGTCCATGATCAGCCGGGACGGCGGTCTCCCCGCGGCCCAGACGGCGAAGTCGGCCTCGCTGGTCACGAAGCCGCGGCTGGGCAGCACCCGCGCGCCGAGCTCGTGAACCAGCGCGCGGGAACCCCACGAGGTGGGGTTGACCACCTCGAGGTCACGGCCGGCCAGCACATCCCGGTAGTGCTCGGCGCGCAGGTACTCGACCCGATCACCGAGCTCCCTGGCCCGGTGCCTGAGGGCGGTGAGAATGAGGTGCGCTTTGGCTCGGTGGTACGGGCGCCGACCGAGAACGCCGACGGACTCCACCATCAGGATCGGTCCGCCGTCGTCGAAATGGGGGCCGAGCTGGTCGGCGAACAGAAAGCGAGGCACTGCCATGGCTTCGAGTTTAGATGCCTTGCCGCACGCGAGGTTCGAGGCCGATGCCCAGCCGCGACGGGTTAGCCTCGATCCATGGGCAGGTTCGTGGACAGTTGGCGGTCGCATCTTCTGGTGACCTTCTCGGGGAACGGGTCAGGTCGCCCGCAGTGGGTCGAAAAAATCGAACAGGGCGACGATATCGGCTTCTTCGGTCCGGGCTCCGCCTCCTGGGCCGTGCACGGCGGGATGGCGACGATGGTCGCCGGCATCCGTGCCCTGCTCATGCAGACCCTGCACCCCGGCGCGATGGCCGGCGTACACGATTGGTCGCGCTATCGGGAAGACCCGCTCGGACGGCTCTCCGGCACCATCCAGTGGCTCGTCACCGTGACCTTCGCCGACACGACCCTGGCCGAGCACGAGTCGTCCCGCGTGGGGCGCTTCCACGACCGGGTCACCGGCACCTACCGCGACGCCCAGGGCATCGAGCGTCCCTATGCCGCCGGGGACCCCGAACTGCTCGCCTGGGTGCACATCGTTTTCACCGACGCCTTCCTGGCCTCGCACACGATCTGGGGTGACCCTATCCCCGGCGGGGCCGACGGCTACGTGCGCGAATGGGCCAAGGCCGGAGAACTCGTCGGCGTGCACAATCCGCCGCGCTCCGCGTCCGAACTGCAGGCACAGCTGGATGCGTTCAAGGATGCCGGCATCCTCAAGAGCGACGAACGCGTGGCCGAGGCGGTGCGCTTCATTCGCAATCCCCCGCTCCGGCCCGCCATGATGCCGTTCTACCGGGTCATGTTCGCCGGCGCCGTCGCCTCGATCCCCCGCGAATACCGCGAGCTGCTCGGCCTGCGGCGCTCCCTGCTCCCGGTGGTCTGGGGCACCGGAGCCGTTCTCCGCTTGGTGCGCCTGCTGCTCGGCCGGTCGTCAACCTCAGAGGATGCCGCCCGGGCACGTATCGCGCGTCTCTCCGCCGAGAACCCCGCCTAGACTGCACGGATGCCTCCGCGCCCTGACCTCTCGCGTACGGGCGCGACTCGCACTCGCCGCTTCCCCTTCCGACTGCTGGTGATCGGGCTGGCTGCCCTCGTTCTGACCTCACTGGGAATCTTCGCAGCCGTCAACTCCGACCTCTCGGAGACCGAAGGGGACGTGCAGGTGACCCGCCCCGCTGACCGCCCCCTGCGCGTGCTGTTCGTGGGCGATTCGATCAGCTACGGCCTCAACGCGGAACTGCAAGACCTGGGCTTCCGTCCGCTGATGGTCGATGCGCTCGCAGAGGGCGGCCCGGTTCAGGAATTCCACAAGAATCGGGCCGGTGCCACCACCGGCACGGTATCCAGCCTGGTCGATGTGCCGGAGAACCTCGACCTGGCCGTGGTCGAACTGGGCACCAACGACGTGCTCGACCAGACCGCGCCCGACGAGTTCGCGCTCAGCTACCGGTCACTCCTGGACCGCGTGCACACCGAATCTCCGGGCGTCCCCCTCGTCTGCGTTGGCACCTGGGGCAGCGCCGATGAGAGCGACGCGTACAACGACATCATCGACCACGAGTGCGCCCGAGAAGGCGGCGACTTCGTCAGCCTCTACGACCTCTATCTGATCGAGGCCAATCGCGGCCCCGCCGGACGGGATGTCTTCGGCGGCACGAGCGATCGTTTCCACCCCAATGACGCAGGCTACCGAGCGATTGCCGAGCACCTTCTGGGCCGCATCAGCATACGCTGAACTGTTTTGCATATCACGGGGTGAAAGTACACCCCCTTGATGATTTCCTCTCTGTGAGGAAACCTCCAAGTATGAGACAAAACGACTGGGTACTCACCGTCCACTGCCGGGAGTGCGGGATCGGCGGCACAGCCCAAGTCGGAACCGACCGGCGCATCGTCTGGCCGGTGATCGTGCACGAGGGCGACTGCGAACTCGCCGATGACAAGGACCTCGTGGAGTCCCGCTCCGGGCATCCCGTGCATGGAGTCCGCCAGTCGGCTTACGCGCTGTGACGCCCCGCAGCACCCCGAACGAGTTCGACGCCGGCCAGCCACGCGCGGCCTGCCGTTAGACCTCCGAGGCAAAGAACGCGCCGATCGCCTTCTGGAGAGCGACCGGGTCGCTCACGTGGCACAATTCGCGGGCGGAATGCATCGAGAGCAGCGGGATGCCCACGTCGACCGTGCGGATGCCGAGCCGCGTGGCGGTCAGCGGGCCGATTGTGGAGCCGCACGGCACCGTGTTGTTCGACACGAATTCCTGGTATTCCACGCCGGCCTGCGCGCAGGTTCGGGCCCAGAGGGCCGCACCTGCCGCATCCGTCGCGTAGCGCTGAGTGGCGTTGATTTTCAGCAGCGGGCCGCCCCCGGCGACGACCATGTTCGCCGGGTCGTGCTTCTCCGGGTAGTTCGGGTGCACCGAGTGACCCGCGTCGGCCGACACGCACCACGAGCCGGCGTAGGCGCGCAGGCGATCACTGACGGATGCCCCGAGTCCTGCCCCGATCCGGGTCAGGATGTCGCCCAGCAGCGGCCCGCTCGCACCCGTTCGGGTCTCGGAACCGAGTTCCTCGTGATCGAAGGCCGCGAGCACCAGGATCTGACCGGCCGGTGCCGGGGCTCCGATCAGGGCTACCAGGCCGGCGTGCACCGAGGAGAGGTTGTCCATGCGCCCCGCGGCGAAGAGCTCGCGGCCGAGGCCGAACCGGGCCGGATTGGCCGTGTCGGCCGTGAGGATGTCGTAGCCGGCGACCTCCTCTCCCGCCAGCCCGGCCAGGCCCGCCAGGTGCCCGACCAGGTCGGCCTGACTCGTTTCCCCCACCCCGAACACCGGGGTCAGGTGCCGCTGACGGTCGAGAGTGAGGCCGGTGTTGGCGTCCCGGTCCAGGTGGATGGCCAGCTGCGGGATGCGGCAGAACGGGCCCGTGCGCACGAGGTGTTCGGTGCCGTCGATGGTGGTGAGGCGGCCGGCGAGTTCGAGTTCGCGGTCGAGCCAGGAGTTGAGCAGAGGACCGCCGTAGACCTCGACCCCGGCCTGCAGCCAGCCGTGGGCGCCGATGGTCGGCTTCGGCTTCAGCTTGAAACCGGGCGAGTCGGTGTGCGCCCCCAGAATGCGAAACGGTGTCGTCGGGCCGGCCCCGTCCGGCTGCACCCAGGCGACGACCGCGCCGTCGCGCACGAGGTAGCGCCGTCCGGGCGCACCGGACCACTCCTCGGTTTCGCTCACCCGGTCGAAGCCGGCGGTGTCCAGGCGGCGGGCAACCTCCGCGGCAGCGTGGTACGACGACGGGGAGGCGGTGATGAACTCGGCGAAATCGTCGATGTAGTCCGGTGTGGATGTCATGGGTCATATCCAACCACCCTGCGTACTATGTCCACATTCAGGGCCGAGCAGTCACGGCCAGGCATTCACGGCCCAGAGGAGCACCCATGAACCAGCCGAGCCAGCCGCCGCACCCGGCCCGCGCCGCCTTCGACGCCGTGATCTTCGACCTCGACGGCGTGGTCACCGACACGGCCGCCGTGCACGCCCGGGCGTGGAAGGCCCTGTTCGACGAGGCACTGCCGGGACTGACGAAGTCGCCGGTGCCTTCGTTCGAAATCGAGAGCGACTACCGGCGGTACGTCGACGGGCGGGCGCGGGAGGACGGCATCCGTGCGTTTCTGGCCTCGCGCGGGATCGAACCGACGCATGGCCGGGCGACCATCAACGCTCTCGCCGGCCGCAAGCAGGAGCTGTTCACCCGCGAGCTCGCCGTCGGCGGCGTGCAGGCGTTCCCCGGCACGCTGGCGCTGTTGCGCCGGTTGAAAGAGCAGGGGCTGCCGGTGGCCCTCGTGACAGCGAGCCGCAACAGCGCTGCCGTGCTGACCGCGGCGCGCCTCACTGGCCTATTCGACGTCACGGTCGACGGCACCGACGCCGTGCGGATGCGCCTGGCCGGCAAACCCGACCCGGCCCTGTTCCTCGAGGCGGCCCGGCGACTGCACGTGACGCCGGACCGCACCGTGGTCGTCGAAGACTCCGAGGCCGGGGTGCAGGCCGCGGCGCGCGGCGGATTCGCCCTGGTCATCGGCATGGAGCGTACGGGCGACAGCCGGCTGCGCTCGGCCGGCGCCGATCTGGTGCTCACCGACCTCGCCGACCTGGACCTGGCCGGCCTGGACCCCGCTCTGACCGGGAAGAACCGCGGCTGGGCCGGAGGCGAGACCGGCAGCGACCCGTGGTTGCTGCGCTACATCGGCTATGACCCCGCGACCGAGGGGCTGCGGGAGGCGCTCTGCACACTCGGAAACGGCTACTGGGGCACTCGCGGCGCGGCGGCCGAGTCCACCGACGACGGCGTGCACTACCCCGGAACCTACCTCGCCGGCGTCTACAACCGGGTGCAGACGACCCTCGGCGAGCGCACCGTCGAAGACGAGCACCTGGTCAACGCCCCCAACTGGCTGCTGCTGGGATTCAGGGTGGCCGACGGGGACTGGTTCGACGTCGGCCACACCGAGCTGGTCACCTATCTGCAGGAGCTGGACCTGCGGCGCGGCGTGCTGACCCGGGTCATCCGTTTGCGCGACGAGGCGGGACGCACCACCCGGGTGACCTCCCGGCGGTTCGTGTCCCAGGCCGCCCCGCATGTGGCCGTGCTCGACACCACGTTCGAGGCGGAGGACTGGACCGGCCCGTTGACCGTGCGCTCGGCCCTCGAGGGCCGGGTCTTCAACCGCAATGTTGCCGCCGACCGGCTTCTCACCAACGCTCACCTGATTCCCCAAACCGGCACGCAAATCGACGCCGAGACCGTGCTGCTCGAGATGGAGACCACGCAGTCCGGCATCCACATCGCCCTGGCGGCCCGCACCCGGGTGCGGAGGGACGAGCAGCCGGTCGAGCCCCCGCGGCACCTGCTCACCGACGACGCCGGCTGGGTGGCGCACGAGTTCACCCTGGATCTGGAGCCGGGGCATCCGGTCAGGGTGGAGAAGACGGTCGTCGTCAGCACCTCCCGCGACCGGGCCATCGCCTCGCCGGCCCGGGCGGTGGCCATCTGGTTGCGGCGCCTGCCGCACCCGGCGGACCTGTTGGAGGCGCACGAACGGGCCTGGCAGGTGCTCTGGGACGAGTTCGCGGTGGGCATGCGCGCGAGCGATCACCAGTCGCTCGCGCTCAACCTGAACACCTTCCACGTGCTGCAGACGGTGGCGGCCGTCGACGCCGACCTCGACGCGAGTATGCCGGCCCGAGGGCTGCACGGCGAGGGGTACCGCGGGCACGTCTTCTGGGACGAGCTGTTCGTCTACCCGATTCTCACCCTGCGCCGCCCCGACCTGAGCCGCGCCCTGCTCGGCTACCGGTACCGGCGCCTGGGCGAGGCCCGCGCGGCCGCACTGGGCATCGGCCGCGAGGGCGCGATGTTCCCCTGGCAGAGCGGCATCGACGGGCGTGAGGAGACCCCGACGAACCTCTTCAACCCGCTGAACCAGCAGTGGATGCCCGACAATTCCCAGAACCAGCGGCATGTGGGCCTCGCCGTGGCCTACAGCATCTGGGAGTATTACCAGTCCACCGGCAACACCGAATTCCTGATTCAGCAGGGTGCCGAAATGCTGCTCGAAGTGGCTCGTTTCTTCGCCAGCCTGGCCCGCTACGACGAGGTGGACGACCGCTACGACATTGACGGGGTGATGGGGCCGGACGAGTTCCACGACGGTTACCCTGGGGCGTCGGGCCACGGCCTCCGCAACAACGCGTACACGAACGTGATGACCGCGTGGGTACTGCGCCGCGCGGTCGACACCGTGGCTCTGTTGCAGAACCGGTACTGCGGGCCCCTCTGGAACCGGCTGCGACTGCGGCCGGACGAGGTCGACCAGTGGGCCCGGATCAGCCTGCGGCTGCGGGTGCCGTTCCACGCCGACGGCGTGATCAGCCAGTTCGAGGGCTACGAGGGCCTGCCCGAGTTCGACTGGGACGCCTACCGGGCCCGGTATCCCTCGATCGCCCGCCTCGACCTGATCCTCAACGCCGAGGGCGACAGCACAAACAACTACCGGCTCTCCAAGCAGGCCGATGTGCTCATGCTGCTCTACCTGCTCTCCGCCGAGGAGCTGCGCGAACTGCTTGAGACCATGGGCTACGAACTGCCGCCGGAGGCGATTGTGCGAACGGTCGAGTTCTACTCGGCACGCTCCACGCACGGCTCCACGCTCAGCAACGTGGTGCACTCCTGGCTGGACGCCCGGCGCGACCGGGAACGGTCGTGGGACTACCTGACTCGGGCCCTCGACAGCGACCTTGGCGACATCCTCGGCGGCTCCACCCACGAGGGCATCCACCTCGGCGCGATGGCCGGATCGATCGACATGGTCGTGCGCTGCTACACCGGGCTGGAGATCCGGGAGAACATGCTCTGGCTGCATCCCGTGCTGCCGAAGGAGCTCGCGGAGGTCACCTTTGCCATCAACTACCGGGAACAGCCGATCCGGCTGAAACTGACTCCCGGCAACGTGCGCCTGCAGCTGCAGGCAGGCGGCGCCGCTCCGATCCGGGTACGGGTCGAGGGCCGGGAGGCCGTGCTTGCGCCCGGCGAGACCCGCGATTTCCCGCTCGGTTAGCGTCGGTCGTCCCGGACTCCTGAAACCACTATCCCTGTGGGCCAACGCCGCTCGGGGCAGCCTCGGGGTTGGCGAAGGCGGCCAGCAATTCCCCGATGCGGTGACCACGATCCAGAGGGTGGCGAAGCGGCATCCCCGTGTTGAGGCGATAGATGTTGCGCCGTCCCTCCCGTTCGCGCTCGAGATAACCGGCGTCTTCGAGTTCGGTGACGATGCGTTGAGCCGCCCGCTCCGTGATGCCCACCTGGGCCGCGACGTCGCGCAATCGCACATTCGGGTTCTCCGCCACGCACAACAGCACGTGCGCGTGATTGGTTAAAAACGTCCACTGCGCCATTCTCCTATTCTCACCCAACTGACCATTGTTTCCTCACACGTGAATCCCGACACTCAACACGTGCTATGTTTTTCGTGTTTTATGAATCGTGAGAAAAGGAGCAGCTTTGAACGAGAATGTTACGGTGGCAATGGTCCTGGCGGGGCCGTGGGTTGCCGTGCTCGCCTCAGCGATCGCCGGGCGTCTCGGCCGGAGCGGTGATCTGGTTGCTCGCATTGCCGCGGCGGTCGTCGGTCTGGGGTTCGTCTTTACGGCAGCCGTCGCCGTTACCGTGTCGACCCTGTGGACGGATTCAATCCAGGTGGGCTTCGGGGAGACAAGCCTGCAACTCGATGCCCTGGCACTGATCATGTCGATGCTCGTTCTGGGGCTGTCCTCCCTCATTCAGGGGTTCGCCGTGCGCTACCTGCGCGGGGATCCTCGTCAGGTCTGGTTCGTGGTGACCGCGAACCTGCTCACCGGGTTCACCGTGCTGATGGTGTGTGCAGGGTCCGTGGCGCTGTTCGCGTGCGCCTGGGTCGGCGCCGGCGCCGCACTTGTGTTGCTTCTGGCCACATACTGGCCGCTGGCACAGGCGCGGGAGGGTGTGTGGCGCACCGCGGTTCGCTTTGGTGCCGCCGACACCGCGTTCCTGCTCGCGGTGGCAGTGCTGCTCGTTGGTGCCGGCGGGGACGTGTCCTTCGATCAGCTCGGCGCCGGTGCGTCCGGCCTGAGCGCGCCCGCCCAGCTCACCCTCGCGGTGATGTTGGTCCTCGCCGCCCTGGCCCGATCCAGCCAGATCCCATTCCAGGGCTGGTTGCCGTTCACTCTCGGCGCCCCGACACCGGTCTCTGCGCTGTTGCATGCCGGGGTGGTCAACGCGGGCGCCATCCTGCTTCTGCGGTTCGCGCCGGCGATCGCCCCTCACCGGTCCGTGATGATCGTCGTCTGCGTGGTGGGCGCGGCCACCCTGGTGTTCGCGTCGGCGGTGCGCCTGGCACGCCCGGACGTGAAGGGCCGACTGGTATTCTCCACGATGGCGCAGATGGGGTTCATGATCATGGCCTGCGGGTTGGGCCTGTTCGCGGCTGCAATCTTCCACCTGGTTGCCCACTCCCTGTACAAATCGACACTCTTCCTAGGCGCGGGAACCGGAGTGCGACAGCACGCCACCGACCGCGACCTCCCCACCCGCACAGCCCCGTCGCGCCTGGTGGCGGGCCTCGCGGTGGCCATCTCCGTGACCGTAACCGTTGCCGTACTCGTGGCAGCCAAACTGGTGCTCTCCCCCGCCGTGTCGCCCTCCAGCATCGGCCTGTTGGCGTTCGTCGCCCTGACCGCCGGCGTCACCCTGGCCGTGGCACTGGCAACCCACTTCTCGATCCGCACGATGGTGGTCGGCACCACGGTGACGGCGGCCGTCGGAATCGGCTACGTAGCCTTCCTGCACCTGTTCACGGGAGCACTGGAACCCGGGGTGCCGGTCCAGGGGGCACCTGGCTGGCTGCTCGTTCTGCCCGCGGTCGGCCTGATCGCCGTCGAGCTGCTGGCTCGAAGCAGCACCGGTGCGGTCTGGCTGCGCGATCGTGTCTACACGTCCGCACTTGCCGCATCCCTGCCCCGTAACCCCATCAGAACTGGAGCACCCCTGTGAGTCTGATCCTACGCGCGCAGGTCGCTGCCGCCGCCCACGACATCGTTCCGGCCTGGCCGTTGGACTCCTTCATCGCCGTGAACCCGCTGGCCGGCCGCGAATCTTACCCATTCGAGACCGAAACAACCGCGGAAGCGGCAACCACCCGCCCCGGGAGCGCCTACCTGGCTGACTACCAGCGCGGTCGAATCACCCGTGATGACATCGACGCAGCACTCCTCGAACGCATCCCCCAGCTGGCCGACCGACGCTTGCGGATCGGCACCGCAGCCGTGTCCGCGGTCCGGGTTGCCGAACTCGATATGCGCCTGGTCGCAGCCGCACCTGCCCCCGAACCGGTTGCGGTGGCGGAGCTGACGTGGCTCGATGAATACCTGGCCGTCTGGGTTGCCGGCTATCTGTGCCCGGACCCGGCGTGGCCCATGCCACACCATGCCGACGGGTTCTACCGGGCCTGGCGAACCCTGGCCTGCCTCGATCCGTCCCTCCCCCGCACGGTTCGGCGCACCCTCACCACACTTTCGCCCGAACCGGACGCGGCGCTGGCGCACGCCCTGCAATGCCTCGGCATCACGGCGGCCGACGTCCCACGTGCCCTTCGGACCGCACTCGGGCACCTGCCCGGGTGGGTCGGGCACATCAAATGGCGGGCCGAGAAGGTCGGCGACATCGACCTGACCTCGTACCTGGCCGTCCGATTCACGGTCCAGGTTGCGCTCGGAATTACCCCAGCAGCCGACCAGACAACACAGGCGGCACAGCCCGACCACACCACGCTGACCTCGGCACCGTTCTGGTTGCGGGCCGAACGGGTTGCGCAGGCGCTCACCGCCGCACGGCCGAGCCGCGAGGACGTCGCCGCGGTTGCTCGGGTTCTGTCCACCCATCCGATAACCGACCAGCGGTACACCTGGCAGAAAGCCTACGAACTGAACTACCGCACCGCCCTGATCGGGGCACTCCGCTCCACCGTCGAGACCCGGGACGGCCGCAACGTGCAGTTGGTGATGTGCATCGACCCCCGGTCCGAGGGGTTGCGCCGCCACCTCGAAGAAAGCTCCTCGGTCGAGACGTTCGGTTTCGCCGGCTTCTTCGGCGTCCCCATCCGGTTCGCCCGCTACCAGGCGCGCGGAGCAATCAACTCGCTCCCGGCACTGCTGAGCGCGCGCCACCACATCACCGAGATCCCCGTCGACCACGAACAAGCACACAGAGTCGTTGCCGCTGGAAAATTCCGAGACGCCCTGCGGCATGCCGTGCATACGGCGGACTCGACAGCGGCGACACCGTTCGCGTTCGCGGAGACGGCAGGATGGTTCTACGGCGGCATCAGCATCCTGCGCACCCTCACCCCGCGCATCCACGCACGGATCGTGCGCGCCCTCTCCCTCTCGCCCCGGGACCTGCGCAGTGACGTGACGATCGCGGACGCGTTCACGCTGGACGAGCGTGCCACGTTGGCCGAAACGGCCTTGCGGATGATGGGCCTGGCCCAGTTCGCCCCGCTGGTCGTTTTGGCAGGTCACGGCTCCGAATCGGAGAACAACCTCTACCAGTCCGCACTGGACTGCGGCGCGTGCGGCGGAAATCCGGGGCACGCCAACGCCCGCGCCGCCGCCGCCATCTTCAACGACCCCGAAGTGCGACTGCTGCTCGCCGACCGCGGGCTGCCGATTCCCTTCGACACGTTCTTCGTGGCCGCCGAACACAACACCGTCAGCGACATGGTCACCGTGCTCGACCGCCACCTGATCCCCGACAGCCACACGAGTTCGGCAGACCGCTTCGAGCAGCTTCAGCGCACCGCGGCGGACAAATTGGTGACCGAACGCGCCCGGCACCTACCGGGAGCATCCCCCCGGCATTCCCCCGCACGACTGCGCGGACGTGCCCACGACTGGGCTGAGGTGTATCCAGAGCTCGGGTTGGCGGGAAACGCCACCATGATCATCGGACCCCGCGACATAACCAGAAACGTTGATTTGGGCCGGCGGGTGTTCCTGCACTCCTACCGCACCGAACTGGATCCCACCGGGGCCGCCCTGGAGACGATCATGACCGCCCCCCTCGTCGTGGCGCAGTGGATCAACCACCAGTACTACTTCACAGCCCTGAACCCCGACACTCTCGGCGCCGGAACGAAAACCATCCACAACGCCATCGGCACACTCGGCGTGATCTCGGGCCACAGCGGCGACCTCCGCCGCGGCCTGCCGTGGCAATCCGTGGGTCTGGGCACGGAGCTGTTCCATGAGCCGATGCGCCTCACCGTCGTTGTCGAAGCACCGCTGGCCCGCATCGGAGAGATCATCTCGCGCAACCAAGTCCTGCGAGATCTTTTCGACAATGACTGGATCACCCTCACCGCACGAGATCACCCCACTGCCCTCTGGCACCGCTATACCGCTTACGGCTTCACAGCGACCGCAACCGCTACTCCCGCCGCCACTGCCACCCCGATGGAAGGACCACACACATGAACAATCTCACCAAGATGACCCGACTGGAGATCGTCGTGCCTGCCCGCGACGCCCCTGCCATCCGCGAGCTGGTTTCCTCCGCCGGCGCCACCGGGTACACCTCCGTCTCCGGTGTCTCCGGCATCGGACACCACGGACAACACTCTGGATCCCTGCTCTTCAACGAGTACGACACCCTCACCATGCTCATCACCGTGTTGCCCCCCGACAAAGCCGACGAACTCATCAACGCCGTGCGCGAGCTGCTCAACACCTCCAGCGGCGTCATGTTCGTCGCCGAGACCTACGTCTCAAGGCCCGACTACTTCCAATGACTTCCTCCCACTCCTCCTATGCTGGGCGCCTGATCACCTTCGCCACCATGCACGGCAAGGAGCACCTCGCCCAACAGGCATTCCACGACATTCTCGGCGCGACAGTCAGCGCTGCGGGGGGCCTGAACACTGACCAGTTCGGGACCTTCGCCGGCGATATCCCACGCACCCTCAGCCCACGCTCGGCAGCCCGCGCCAAAGCGCGACTGGGTATGCAGATCGCCGGCACCACTCTTGGACTTGCCTCCGAAGGCAGCTTCAGCTCCGGATTCGGTCCTCTCGTTGAAAACATGGAGATTCTCCTGTTCATCGACAAAACCCTGGGGTTGGAACTCGTCGAGGGCGCCGTGAATGTCTCCGCGCTGCCCGGAGGCAGACGCGTCGACAACGCCGACAGCGCTCTCGCGTTCGCGTCAGCCGCGGGATTCCCCGAACAGGGAGTGATCGTGCAGAGCACAAACGATAATCACCTGACTGTCTACAAGAACTTCACGCAACTCAGCGACCTCCAGGAAACCGTCGAATTGCTTCTGACGGACCAGTCCTCCGTCACGATTCTGCCGGACTACCGAGCGCACAAATCGCCAGCGCGGGCAGAGACCATTCGCAGGCTGAGTTATCAGATGGCTCGTCGCCTTGCTACACCCTGCTCCCTGTGTCAAGCACCTGGGTTCGGTCAGGTAGACATCGAACGCGGCGTTCCCTGTTCCGACTGTAGATCAGCGACCGCATTGATCGCCGCGGACCTCCACGGCTGCGGACGCTGTACCCACAGGACCCGGATACCGCGTGGCCAGGCCACCGCCGACCCGCAATGGTGCGACTATTGCAACCCGTAGTGAGGTCAGGCGTTATTCGTGCTCCCCGTCGGCCTCATGCATGGTGGACCGCGGCGCGCCTCAGACCTCGGACTGCAGGGCCGCCCGGGCGAACGCGGCCCCACCGGGCGTGACGATCCAGCGCGTGTAACTGCTCGTGCCGGCATCGAACACACCGAGTCGGCGCAGCAAGCGCCACTTCGGCAGCACCAGGTTGAACGCCGCGTCACTGGAGAGCGGGGCACCGTCGGCCCGCACCCAACCGATGGTCTCCAAACTGAGGGCTAGCAGCTGTTTGAACAGCTCAGCCTCGTCAAAACCCCGCCGCGCGATGAGTAGGAGCAGCAGCCTGGTGGCGTCGGACTCGGCCGGGTCGCGGCTCTGGTGCGCGGTTCTGGCCAGATGCCACCACAGATCGCGCGGCGCCTCGACGAGCGCCCGGCCGCGACTGGTCTGCAGCAGCATCCCCTTGCTCACTCGGAGCAGGCCCACGCTGCGCAGGTGTGCGCGCAACTCCAGCAGAGGCAGGAAGTGGCTCTCCCGGCTGGCCGTGACGGGCCAGCCCCAGTCGAGCTGGGTCGAGGCTTCCACGACCACCGCGGGCGGGAGGTAGCCGGCCTGGGTCAGACGGATGCCGTGCTCACCGACGCGGCGCAGCATCCACTGCACGGGCGCCACCATGCGCTCCATCGCCCGCACCGGCAGCAGAATGGAGTCGGTCACCCGTGCCTCCGCGAGCACCAGGCGGAACCCGGCGACGGAGTCGGGGTGCATGCGTGTTTCGAGTTCCTGGACGACCTTCACGGTGCGAGCATAGCGAGGTGTGGCCGCGGAGCCTGATGCGACCGATCGTGTCGGGCATCCGCTCTGCCGTAGCCTTGGATCATGGCCAGAGACATTGCAACCACCACCACAGTCGACCTCGCCGAGATGCTCGCTTTCGTGCGCCCGAGGCACCGGATGCTGCTGGCCACCACCCGCACCGACGGCCGCCCGCAGATCTCGCCCGTGACCGGCGGGGTCGACCCCTCCGGCCGAATCGTGATCTCCTCCTATCCTGCCCGGGCGAAAACCCGCAACGCGGAGCGAAATGTGCTTGCCTCCGTACTGGTGCTCTCGGACGACTGGGACGGCGGCTGGATCCAGGTCGACGGCGACGCCGAGGTGCTGCACATGCCCGAGGCCGGCGACGGGCTGGTCGAGTACTTCCGCTGCATCTCCGGCGAGCACTCCGACTGGGCCGAGTACCGGGCGGCGATGGCGCTTCAGGACAAGTCCCTGATCCGCATCACCCCCAGCCGGTGGAGCCCGATCGGCACGGGCGGCTTCCCGGCCGACGTCGCTGCCCGGCTCGACGCACTGTAGCCGCGCTCGCAGGATCGGCGTCGCGGCGCACCCTGGGGAAGCAGGCGCCCGTTCGTCCGTGCGCCCGCTTCCATAACCTGCGCCGCGAGGCCTGGCGCCCGGCGCACTGTCACCAGCATCTGCGAAGCTGGACGAATGACCGACACCCGCGCCGCCGCCCTCGAGATTCTGCGCAACCTGGTCGGGCGTGACGACGCCGACTTCCACGAGGGACAGTTCGAGGCGATCGAGACCCTCGTCGACCAGCGCCGACGGGCCCTGGTCGTGCAGCGCACCGGGTGGGGCAAGTCGGCCGTCTACTTCGTCGCCACGCTGCTGCTGCGCCGCCAGGGAGCCGGCCCCACCATCCTGGTGTCGCCGCTGCTCGCCCTGATGCGCGACCAGGTCGCCGCGGCAGCCCGGGCCGGGGTGCGCGCCGTGTCGATCAACTCCTCCAACCCGCACGAGTGGGCAGAGGTGCAGCAGCAGCTGATCGACGACGAGGTCGATGTGCTGCTGGTGTCGCCGGAGCGGCTCAACAACCCGAAGTTCCGCGACGAGCAGCTCCCCGCGCTCCTCGCCCGGGTGGGCCTGCTCGTCGTCGACGAGGCCCACTGCATCTCCGACTGGGGCCACGATTTCCGGCCCGACTATCGGCGCCTGCGCGACCTGATCGCTCAGATGCCCGCCGGGGTGCCGGTGCTGGCGACCACGGCCACAGCGAACAGCCGCGTGGTGACGGATGTCGCGGCACAGCTGGTCTCGACCGGCGCGACGGTCGCGAACGGCGCGACCGGCGTGGCAGGCGCTGAGGTGGTCACCATCCGCGGCCCGCTCGCCCGGGCATCCCTGCGCCTCGGCGTACTGCGCCTGCCCGACTCGCGCACCCGGCTGGCCTGGCTGCTCAGCCACATCGACGAGCTGCCCGGTAGCGGCATCATCTACACCCTCACCGTCTCGGCGGCGGAAGACACCGCACGTCTGCTGCGGGAGGCCGGGCACCCGGTGCGCGCCTATACCGGGCAGACCGACACCGCGGAGCGGGAGGAGTCCGAGGGCATGCTCAAGCGCAACAAGGTCAAGGCCCTCGTCGCCACCAGCGCCCTGGGCATGGGGTTCGACAAGCCCGACCTCGGCTTCGTAGTGCACCTGAATGCCCCCTCCTCCCCCGTGGCCTACTACCAGCAGGTCGGCCGCGCCGGCCGCGCCACCGAGAACGCCGACGTGCTGCTGCTGCCCGGAGTCGAAGACGAAGACATCTGGCAGTACTTCGCCACCTCCTCGATGCCCAGCCAGCACAAGGCGGAAGCCGTGATCGGGGCGCTCACGGAGCACGGATTGGCCCCGCTGTCCACACAAGCGCTCGAGGCCCGCGTCGACCTCAAGCGCAGCCCGCTCGAGCTGCTGCTGAAGGTGCTCGACGTCGACGGCGCCGTGCGCCGCGTCACCGGTGGCTGGGTGTCCACCGGCCGGCCCTGGTTCTACGACCGGGAACGCTACGAACGCATCGCCGCCGCCCGGGTGAGCGAGCAGCAGGCGATGCTCGACTACGAGCGCACCACCGGCTGCCGGATGGAATTCTTGCAGCGCGCGCTCGACGACGACACCGCGGTGGCCTGCGGCCGCTGCGACAACTGCACCACGGCTTGGTTCCCCGGCGACGTGCGGCCCGAGATGACCTCGGCCGCCGCCCGAGCCCTCGACCGGGTCGGCGTGGCTCTCGAGCCGCGCGCGCAGTGGCCCACCGGGGTGGCGAGCCTGGGCGTGAACGTGCGCGGCAACATCCCGACCGGCGAACGGATGCTGCCCGGCCGCGCCCTCGCCCGTCTCACCGATCTGGGCTGGGGCGGCCCACTACGCGACCTGTTCGCCACCCAGTCCTCCGACGCGCCGTCTACGGATGCCCCGGCGAGCCCGGCCCTGATCCAGGCCTGCATCCGCGTGCTGGCGGAGTGGGGCTGGGACGAACGGCCGGCCGCGGTGGTGAGCGTGCCCTCGCGGCAGCATCCGTTGCTGGTCGGATCGGTGGCTCGGGCGTTCGCCGAGGCCGGCCGCCTGCCCTGGCTCGGCTCGCTCGACCTCGTGAACGGCGGCCCCACCGGCACGGCGGGCGGCAACAGCGCCTACCGGCTCTCCAACGTCTGGGACCGTTTCGCGGTGGGACCGAAGCTGGCCGCGGCCCTCGACACGGTGCAGGGCCGACCGATCCTGCTCGTCGACGACCTCGCCGACAGCCGCTGGACGCTCACGGTCGTGGGCCGCCTACTGCGTCGCCAGGGGGTGGCGGCCGTGCTGCCGTTCGCGTTGGCGTTGAAGTCCTGAGCTGCCGGAGAACTCAAGCTTTCGCCCTGACGTCAACGCAGCGCGCGCAGCTTGACCGTGCGCTGCAAGCCGACCTCGTCGGCCCGGACTCCCCCGACCGCTCCGCAGTGAGCTGACTGCATGGACAGGCGCACCAGGTCAACGCCGCGCAGCCCCGGCCAGCCCTGCACCAGGTGGCGCCAGGTTGTTGGCACAGCTTCCAGCCCCCAGCGGGCGGCGGTCAGCGCGCCAGCGACACCTGCTACGGCGTCGGTGTCGCCGCCGCCGCGCGCCGCGACTTCGATGGCGCGACGCACCTGGCCGGCATCCGTTCCCCGGGCGTACGTGATCGCCGACCAGGCGGCCTGCAGGGTCTGCACGACCCAGCCGTTACCCGGGAAATCCGCGGGCCGTTCACGCTCGGCATCGTCGATCCGGGTCGACCAGTCCGCGCGGCGCTCGCTCGGCAGGGCGGACAGGCCCACCCGAATGTCGAGTTCGCCCTCGAGCACGGCGTGCCGCAAAGCGAGCCCGAACAGCACGCAGGCATCGCCTGCCTCGGTTTCACGGTGCGTCAGCTCACTGACCAGGCGCGCGGCCTCGGCCAGGGCGACCGGATCGCCGAGGAACGCCAGCGCCACCGGCGCGGTTCTCAGGAGCGATCCGTTGCCGGCGCTGCGCCCGTTGCGATCATGCTGCTCCCTCGCCCCGCGACGCACGGAATCGGCGTTCGGCTCGCTGCCCGAGAGCACCGCCCCCAGCTGCACGCCCGCGTACGGTGCCGATTTCGCCCAGGCCACCCAGTGGGCCACGACGATGTCGAGGACCGAGTCGTCTCTGAGATCCCCGCCCTCCGCCGCGGCCATCGCGAGCGGCACCGCCATGGCCGTGTAGTCGGTCCACTCGCCGGGTGCCCAGTGGAAGCCGCCGCCGCCGCGCATGCTGACCGGGGTGGTTTCCGGTAGCGGCCCGGCGAACTCGTAGCCGGCCCCGAGCGCGTCCCCGCAGGCCATGCCCAGCAGCACCGCTGCTGATCGGTCGTGTTGGTCGGCAGTCAGCTTCATTGCAGGCTCCTTCGGGTCGGGCCGATTCGGGTCGGGTAAGGACCGGAGTACCTGCACATCCGAGAACGAACGCCGGGTGCACGGGACGAACGCAGCCTATTCCGGCCCAAAATCCCCGGCAAGGCCATTGACCGGGGCCTAACCGGTGTGTGACGCGGCGCGTCACGGGAATACTTACCGGGGCGCACTCCTTGTTAGTCTTCAGACATCGCTTTTCGGCGATGAATACGCACCTGCAACCTCGGTTAGGCCAGAAAAATGAAGCTCAAGATCCTGTCGGCGGTATTACTCACAGCGCTCACCGTGTCGCTGGCCGGCTGCTCCGCGAGCACCGACACCGACGACGCAGCCACCACCGGCGCCGACACCTCGCTGTCCTCCGTCACAGACGCGGGTGTGCTCACCATCGGCACCGAGGGCACGTACCGCCCGTTCACCTTCCACGAGGGTGGCTCCGGCGCACTGACCGGCTACGACGTCGAGATCATCGAGGCCGTCGCAGCCGAGCTCGGAGTCACGGCCAAATTCGAGGAAACCCAGTGGGACGGCATCTTCGCAGGCCTCGAGGCCGGCCGCTTCGACGTCATCGCCAACCAGGTCACGGCCACCCCGGAACGCGTCGCCAAGTACAACTTTTCGACCCCCTACACGTTCTCGACCGGCGTGATCGTGGTCAAGAGCGACAACACCTCGATCACCTCCTTCGAGACCCTGGCCGGCAAGACCACGGCCCAGTCGCTCACCAGCAACTGGAACACCCTCGCCACCGAGAGCGGCGCACGTGTGCAGGCCGTCGAGGGCTGGGCCCAGTCGGTCGCCCTGGTCGAACAGGGCCGCGTCGACGCGACCGTGAACGACAATCTCACCTTCCTCGACTACCAGAAGCAGACCGGCGCCACCGGGCTCAAGGTCGCCGCGAACACCGACGAGAAGTCCGCGACCTCGTTCGCCTTCGTCAAGGGCAGCACGGAGCTGACGGATGCCGTCGACGCGGCCCTCGAAAAGCTCGCCGCCGCCGGCACCCTGACGTCGATCTCGGAGAAGTACTTCGGGTCCGACGTTTCCCAGTAACCCCGTCCAGCCATGAACCAATCCGCCTGGGACCTGTTCTGGACCTCGCTCGGTCCCATCGTGCAGGGGGCGATCCTCGGCACCATCCCGCTGGCGCTCGCCTCGTTCACGATCGGTCTGGCGCTCGCGCTCGGGCTGGCGTTGATGCGCCTCTCCCGGCGCCGGTGGGTGTCCGGCATCGCCCGGGTCTACATCTCGATCGTGCGCGGTACCCCACTGTTGGTCCAGTTGTTCGTGATCTTCTACGGCCTGCCGTCGCTGGGCATCCTGATCGATCCGTGGCCGAGCGCCGTGGTGGCGTTCTCACTCAACGTCGGCGGCTACGCCGCCGAAGTGATTCGGGCGGCCATCCTCTCGGTGCCCAAGGGGCAGTGGGAGGCGGCCTACATGATCGGCATGTCGCACCGTCGCGCGCTGACCCGGATCATCCTGCCGCAGGCCGCCCGTGTCTCGGTTCCGCCCCTGTCGAACACCTTCATCAGCCTGGTCAAGGACACCTCCCTCGCCTCGCTGATCCTGGTCACGGAGCTGTTCCGCGAGGCACAGCAGGTGGCCGCCTTCAGCCAGGAATTCATGCTGCTCTACCTCGAGGCCGCCCTGGTCTACTGGGTGATCTGCCTGGGCCTGTCCTCGGTGCAGAGCGTTCTCGAGAAGCGATTGGACCGCTATGTCCCCCACTGATCCGATTGATCCGACCGAACCGACGGCCCCGGATGCCGCGGCGACCTCCGACGTCCTGCTCCGCGTGCGCGGGCTCCAGAAGAGTTTCGGCGCCAACCAGGTGTTGCAATCCATCGACCTGACGGTGGGGCGCGGCCACGTTCTCGCCCTGATCGGACCCTCCGGTTCCGGCAAGACCACCATCCTGCGCTGCCTGAACGGCCTGGAACTGGCCGACGGCGGAACGATCGACGTGGCCGACGAACTGTCGGTCGACTTCGCAGCCATACCGGGGAAGAATCAGCGTGCGGCTCTGCGCGACCGGTCGGCCATGGTCTTCCAGCACTACAACCTGTTCCCGCACAAGACCGTACTGGAGAACGTGCTGGAGGGGCCCGTGGTGGTGCAGCGCCGCCCGAAGGCGGAGGTCGAAGCGGAGGCGCTCGCGTTGCTCGACCGCGTGGGCCTCAGCGCCAAGAAGGACAGCTACCCGTTCGAGCTCTCCGGCGGCCAGCAGCAGCGTGTGGGCATCGTGCGCGCGCTCGCCCTACGCCCGCAGCTGCTGCTCTTCGACGAGCCCACGTCGTCCCTCGACCCGGAACTCGTGGGCGATGTTCTGCGCCTGATCAAGGAACTGGCGGTGGAGGGCTGGAGCATGGTGATCGTGACCCACGAACTCGAATTCGCGCGCGAGGTAGCCACCGAGGTGGCCTTCGTCGACGGTGGCCGGATCGTCGAGCGCGGCGACCCGAATCAGCTGCTGCGCCACCCGAAGGAGGAACGCACCCGGCAGTTCCTGCACCGGCTGCTGTTCCCCTTCTAGGTGCACATCCAGGCGTGGGGCCGACCTCGCCGGGCAGAGGCTCAGCCCCTCACCTGCCCGTCAACTTTTGTGCCCGGAATCGGACTGATCCGCTGGTTCAGTCTCGGAATGATCCGCTGCCCGGAGTGAGCCGGCATGAGCTCGCACCGTGGGATCCTGGCGTGTCTTGATCAGGCTGGCGACCGTGGTCACGGTCAAGACCACACCGATGACGATCAGGCTGAGATTCGTGCTGATCTCCGGCACTCGGCCATCAAGGCCGTGTGCCCAATGCAGAACGAGTTTCACACCGATGAAGGCCAGGATGAGGGACAGGCCGGTCGACAGGTAGACCAGCCGGTCGAGGAGCCCCTTGACGAGGAAGAAGAGCGCCCGGAGCCCGAGCAGCGCGAAGGCGTTGGCGGTGAAAACGATGTACGCCTCATCGGTGATTCCGAAGATCGCCGGGATCGAATCGAGTGCGAACAGAAGATCGGTGCTGCCGATCGCTATCAGCACGATAAACAGCGGTGTCACCGCGCGGCGGCCGGCGCTCCGCGTGAACATTCGACCGTCGACATAGTCGTCGGTAACGGTCAGGCCCCGACGGGCCACCCGGACCAGTACGTTGTCTTGCACGTCAGGGTCGACGTTACGGTGCCGGAAGAGCTGTACGGCTGTGAAGATCAGCACCAGACCGAAGATCAGGAACATGAATGAGAACAGCGAAAGCAGGGCGGAACCCAGTGCAATGAAGATCGCCCGCAGAATGAGTGCCAGCAGGATCCCGAAGATGAGAACTTTCTGCTGGTATTTTTCCGGGACCGCGAAGGTCGACATGATGATCACGAAGACGAAGAGGTTGTCGATGGACAGGCTCTTCTCAACGATGTACCCGGCGAAGTATTCCGCGCCGAACCCCCAGCCCACCTGCGCCGCGAAAACGAGGCCGAACAGGATCGCGACCGCGATGTACAGCACCGACGAGAGTGCGGCCTCCCGAAACTTGACGACGTGCGGCCGGGCGATGGCCAAACCCAGGTCCAACGCGAGCAGACCCAGAATGACGGCGATGGTGAGCGTCCAGCGGAGCGCAGTTACTTCCAGCAACTGTGACCTTCCTGTCGTGTCCTCAGCGAGAATTTCAGCGTGAGCCTACTCATAAGAGGAACCAAATAAGCATGAACATCAACAGTATCCTGCCTCTGCTGCTGACCCCCTTCCGGGCAAGCGGCCTGCCCTGCTAAATCCCCAGCTCGTCCGCACTATTCTTTTCCAGTGACTTCAACAGCGATCTCTCCGGTGGGCTCCGACTCAGCATCGCCCTCCACCTTCCGGCAGCTTTCCGGTCTGCTGCGGATCGGCATGGGACTGCTGCTCCTCGCGAGCATCATTACGCAGATCACCGACCAGCTCTGGAACGACGCCTTCGTGGCGACCGAGTATTTCGGCTACTTCACCATCCAGTCGAGCCTGATGAACGTGGTCGTGCTGCTCGTGGGAGGTTCCCTCGCCCTTCGCCGAAGCACGGATTCCCAACTCCTCACCGGGGTGCGAATGTCGGTACTCACCTACGCGGTCGTCACCGGGGTCGTCTACAACGCGCTGCTGCGCAACGTCGTCTCCGATGGCTTCATCGGTGTCGGCTGGCCCAACGAGGTGTTGCACGTCTGGGCGCCGATCTTCATCGCGCTGGACTGGATCCTCTCGCCGGGGCGCCCGGCCCTGGCCTGGAAGCGCCTCGGTGTGGCCCTGATCTACCCGCTGGCTTGGGTGGCTTACGCCGTGGTGCGGGGCACCCTGACCGGCTTCCACACCTATCCCTTCCTCGAACCGGCCCAGCCGGGCGGCTACGTGACCGTGATCTTCTACGTGCTCGGCATCGCGACCTTCATCACCGGTCTCGCCGCGGCCGCAATCGCCGCGAGCCGCCTCCGGTCACAGGTTTTGACGACCGAACCCGTGGCCTGATCCGCTGTCGCGGTCAAACCGATCGCGGCGGCGGCGCGAATGTGCTGAACGCGGCGATCATCTCGTCGACGCTGTGCGCCGCGGTCGACGGATGCCGGAACGGCCGGTTCCGCTCGATGCTGTAGTGATTGCGCCGCCCCACCCGTTCGCGCCGGATGTAGCCGGCCTTGACCAGGTCCGCCATGATGCTCAGCGCCGCCCGGGTTGACACCCCCACCGTGTCGGCGAGCTCCTGCACCCGCGCATCGGGGTTCCCCGCGATAGCCAGGAGCAGGTGCGCGTGGTGGGTGAGGAACGTCCACGGCTTGCCAGGGGCATCCGTCGGTCCAGGCGGCGGAGCGGGCGGCGGTTCGGGCAGCATCTCGGTCATCGGAGGGTCTCGTTCACCTTCTTCTGCTCGGCCTTCTGTTCGGCCTTCTGCTCGGCATTCTGTGCCTTCTGCTCGGGCGTGCGGGCCGATCGGCGCCAGACCGGCTCCATCTGGGCGAGTTCCTCAGGGGTGGCCTCGCGGAACGAGCCGACGGGAGCGGCCTCGAACTCGCGCCGCCCCTGGCCCCGCGTGGCCCGGAGGCTGAGCATGACCGACACCGCGATGATCAGCGCGATCACAGATAGCGAAACGGTCGTCGGGATGTAGAACACGTCGAGCAGCAGCATCTTGACGCCCACCCAGATCAGCACCAGCGAGAGACCAATCTTCAGGTAGACGAATCGGTGCATGAGGTCGGCGAGCAGGAAGTACATCGCCCGGAGGCCGAGGATTGCAAAGGCGTTGGCGGTGAAGACGATGAACGGTTCACTGGTGACCGCGAAGATGGCCGGGATGGAGTCCACGGCGAACACGACATCCGTCACCTCGACGAGCACGAGAACCGCCAGCAGCGGTGTGGCGAGCAGAATGCCGTTCTTGCGCACGAGTAAGCGCTGGCCGTGGAACGTCTCGGTCATCGGGATGAAGCGGCGGAAGAGGCGCAGCACTTGGGATTTCTCGGGGTGCGCGTGCTCGTTGCGGGTGCGGATCATGCGGTAGCCCGTGAAGATCAGGAACGCAGCGAACACGTAGAGAATCCAGGAGAAGTTCTCGATCAACACGGCGCCCGCGGCGATGAAGATGCCGCGCAGCACGAGCGCACCGAGAACGCCGAGGAACAGCACCCGGTGCTGGTACTGGCGCGGCACCGCGAAAGCGGCGAAGATGATCGCCCAGACGAAGACGTTGTCGACCGCGAGGGACTTCTCGATCAGGTAGCCCGCGTAGTACTGCTGCCCGAACTCGGCCCCGGCCGTCACCCAGATCACGACGCCGAAGGAGATGCCGATGAGCACCCAGATCACGGACCAGATCGCGGCTTCGCGCACTCCGATCACATGGGCCTTGCGATGGGCGAACAGGTCGACGGCGAGCATGACGGCGATGATGCCGAACACCGCCAGCCAGGCGTAGAGGGGAACGTCCATGGGGAATGCCTTCCAGTCACTGCTTCGACTGGAGGTCTGGTCCAACCCGGATCGGGTCCCTGTGGCCGGGCTCCGATGACGGAACCGTAATGACGACCACACGCTGGGGATTACTCCCCTCCGAAAATAAGTGAAGCATACTTCACCCTTTGGCGCAAACCGCGGGGTTGACTGCGGCGGTTGAGCACTTCCGCCGCCGCGACTACCGTGCTCTGGAACAACGGAGGATCCCATGAAGGGTTTTGTCGACAACATCGAGGACGCGGCCATCCGCAACTCGAATTTCCGCCAGGTGCTGTACACCGCCCGGGGGCTGCAGCTGGTCGTGATGGCGCTGGAGCCGGGCGAGGACATCGGGGAAGAGGTGCACCCGGATCGAGACCAGTACTTTCGGGTGGAGAAGGGCAAGGGCGAGATCTGGATCGACGGCACCAAGACGAAGATCAGGAAGAACTCGGCCATGGTCGTGCCGGCCGGCGCGCGGCACAATGTGCTCAACACGGGCGGCAAGGTGCTGCGGCTCGCCACGATCTACGCGCCGCCGGAGCATCAGGACGCCATCGTGCACCTGACCAAGGCAGACGCCCAGGCCTCGGAGGAACACTTCGACGGCACCGTCACGGAGCCGAAGCAGAAATCACGCCAGGCGAAGGCGGCCGCCACGCAGGCTACGGGAAAGCCGACGTCGAAGACGACCGCCAAGCCCGCCGCGAAGACACCACGCAAGGCGGCGGCACAGCGCCCCTCGACGAGGGCGCGGTCCGCCGACACCAACTAGCTGAGTGCGGCCTAATGAATTCGACGGAGATTTTGGCTCTCCTGTCGTAACCGTGGGTTAATCCCGGCCGGGGAGTGCGGGTTTGTGGCCGCCGAGGCTGAGCATGGCGAGGGCGATGAGGGCGTCGGGTGA